>JAKLZG010000069.1 GCA_024256165.1 Candidatus Methylarchaceae archaeon HK02M2 | reverse complement strand
ATTATAGTTTATTAACCTCGTAATATATTATTGTAGAGAAACTGCATTTAAAATGACTTCAGATTTTAAATGTGTGTGGACTAAAAATTTAAACATAAGTTGTCATCAATAATAAATTGTCCAGACTGATCCTTTTTTATCGGTTTTTTGATTCTAGCCATGATCATCCAAAAGTTTTATGATCTGTCGAATGTATGCGGGCCTGGTGGGATTTGAACCCACGACCTACTGGTTTCCCCAATAAGGCACTTTAAGAGCCAGCTGTTATAGGATATCTCTCTACCTAGCTGAGCCACAGGCCCTAATTTCAAAAAGTAGAAAATCTCGTATTTAAAATTACTATTGAAAACGGAATTTTTCTCGCGGATTCTTCTATAATTATCCCTTTGATTTTTATTTAAATCAGATAGATATTATTTATAGATATTATTTAAATCAGATAGACATCAGTCATGTATATCACGGGCCATATAGTTGAGAAATTGAAATGATTTATTTCATAGGTTTGGGTTTAAATGGGGTAAACGGACTCCCTATGAGGGGGTTAGATCTTACTAAAAATGTCGATACTGTTTACTTAGATGTTTACACAAGCCCGATTGCACTGGATGAAATTAATTCTCTCCAAAGTATGATTAATAAAAAGATCGTAACTGTTGAGAGAAATTTCATTGAGAATGGATATGAAATCATAAATCAGGCAAAGGAAAAGGACGTAGTATTGATGGTTCCAGGAGATCCCATGGTAGCAACAACTCATATGGACTTAAGGTTAAGGGCTGAAAAATCTGGAATAAAAACACAAGTTGTTCATAGCTCATCCATTATTAGTGCTTTGCCTGGCGAAACGGGCCTTCACATCTATAGTTTTGGAAAGTCGGTAACGTTGATGAGGTCAGGGTGGACACCCATATCCACAGTTTACGAGGTAGTTTATGAAAACTTGTTAAAAGGGCTTCACACTGTGATACTTTTAGAGTACGATCGTTCAATTGATTTCTTTCTTAAACCTGAAGATGCTTTACAATCATTACAGACTTTAGAAAAAGATTATGAAAAAGGTATCTTCAGTCATGATACTTTTATTATAGTTGCTTCGAGAGTTGGTAGTCAATCCCAATCACTGTCTGGTGGGAAGTTAGGAGCTTTAATTCACCAAGATTATGGCGATCCGCCCCATGTACTTTTAGTACCTGGAAAGCTTCACTTCACCGAAGTCGATGCATTAAAAACGTTGTTAAAGATCGATGGAGATTCGATCTCAGATAATTCTTCTAGAGCCCCGAGGTTGGCTGTATCAATGGTAACAAGATACGCAAGAAGTACGATGAAAGCCCTCTCCAAAGCTAGAGATATGGGGAAAGCTAAAGGAAAGAAGCATCTCGACGATCTCTTCGAAAATGTCGAGTGCTATATTTTAGATGCAGAAAGGTTCCTTAACATGGGCAAGTATGAATTGGCGATACTGAGTACTGGTTATGCAGAGGGGCTGCTAGACTCTCTAAGGTTCACCAAAGAGCTAGAGATAGAGTGGTGAATCAAGATTTTTTATAAAAGATTGAAAAGAGCTGTTGAAGATGCAAGAGATGTCTGCAACATCTAAGCAACTACTCATAAAGATATTTTCGAACTCACTCCTGAGGGTAAAAAATACTGTAGAGACACTATCTCAAAATCTTCACTTGACAGAGGACTATTTAGGGGATTTATGTGGTTCTATGAAAAGAGATGGTCTGATTTCAGAATTGGATGGGATATTCAGACTTACTGATTTGGGAAGATCGAAGATCAAAGTAGTATTTACAGGAGGAGTTTACGACATAATACATCCAGGCCATATATTCGCTTTATCTTCTGCAAAGAAGCTCGGTGATGTTCTGGTTGTTGTTGTGGCAAGGGATAAAAATGTTGAAAAAAATAAGGGGCATAGTCCTTTAAATAATGAGACCCAGAGGCTAGAACTAGTTCAAGCATTAAAATTTGTAGATGCTGCCATACTTGGAAGTGAACGGGATTTATTCGAAACCGTTATGAAGGTAATGCCAGACATAATTGCATTGGGTTACGATCAGAAGCATGATGAGAATGAACTTGAAAGAGAAGCGAAAAAGCGAGGGTTATCTTTAAAGTTCTTCCGGCTTAGAACGAAGATGCCAGATATCAAGTCTTCAAAGATAATAGAAGATAGAAAGGATATTATCGAGGACTTTTAGGCTCAGGTAAACCTTCTTTTGAAAGGAAGATCTTAACCTTAACCTTATCCCCATCTCGTAGACCTAGCTTCTTTCTAATTTTTATTGGGGATATTATCTCGATAACTAGATCGGCATAATGGGTTCTTTCAAAGATGCCTACAGCCCCCTCAATCTGATCGTTGACGATCGCCATAAAGCATTTTGCACCTCCGTAAGTTCTAGATTCATCTTTGAAACCATCTATAATGATACCAGCATAATATTCGAGTTCGCGCCTTAGTTTCCTATCTTTCCGAGATGTGAGCCTTAGATTCATAGTCCCAGGGTATGGTTCGAAACCCATTTTTTCAACGAACTGACGCCTATAATTCTCCAAAGAGGTATAGTAAGCACCCTCGCCCAAACCAGAAAAAAGCTCGCCCTCGATCTCAAGCATTAAAGGAGGTTCAAGAGTCCCTTTCAAGATGGAGTACAGCATCATGAGCTGATCCAACCCTTTCTCGGTCAACTTTAAGCCATATAGACGACCGATTTTGAGCCTCTCTAAATAGCCTTCATTTTCTAATTCCATGAGGTGCTTAGAAACGAGTTGTTGAGACTTACCTATTCTATCTGCGAGTTCACTTGTCGATATTTTGATATGATAGTCCTTTGCACCTAATAGTAAAAGCTCGACAAGTGTGGGAATATGCGCGATTTTTACTCTCCATATTAAACCATTACTACTCAAGCCTTTTTTTGAAACAATGCTTTCATCCATTATTGATCGTTAATCTCTTCGTATTTATTTACCTTCCCCAAGAATCTTCTTTGATGAATTATGAGCCAACTCAAGAGCCTTTATTAGATTCTTATATTCAGACTGAGCAATTATCGCAGATTCTTCAACTGTTAATTTATGTCCAGGGCTCACGAAATAAGTCTTGCCGTTCTCACGAACTCTTAAAGCCACGCCAACCGTGGAACCCTCTAGTAAGATTGGAGCTGTGATTCCTTTAAATGAGCCTATCTTGCCAACTAAGATGGACTTTGCAAAGCCAAGGGTAGGCATATCCAGAGCGATCCCTACGAAAACGGCCAATCCCGCCCTCCTTGGGTGGGCTATGCCATGCCCATCGACAAGAACTATATCGGGCTCTACTTCAAGGGCTTTGACTGCTGAAATTACTAAAGGTGCCTCACGAATGAAAAAATAACCAGATCTATAAGGGAAAAATGGTTCATCAATATAATTTGAGACTTCTACTACTTTTCGATCAAAGCAACTCCAAACCACCGCTGAGGCCGCAGCCTTTTCCGATCTATAGGATACATCTACCCCACACACATTGTTAATATGATCTTTATCGAATGGTTCAAGGCTATGTGCTTTTGCTACAATCTCCTGAATCCTAGTTAGTAAGCTTAGAGTGGGTGTATCTATTTTATCCATAACAACTAATTCTTTATATTTTTTATTTATATGATGGAAGTCTCTTAAATAGTCCTTCTATAGACTTTATCAACTCAGACCTTCTTGCTTCTTCTGTGACTGCAGAACGGGTGTCCTCAATGAGGATTCTTGCTACATCCAACTTTCTCCTTAACCCTTTAGCTAATCGGTCATAAACTGCGAGGGGTAATAGAATAACATATAAGTGCTCCATAATTTTAAAGAGTTCTGAGGCTTCTCTACTTTTTCCTCTTCTGATTTCATCATAAGTACGCCTCTTAATCTCTCCTATAGTATCCAATAGACCAAGAAGATAAGAGATGTTCATTACTTCAAGCTCTTTATACGATGGTATCGGCTTTTTCATGGCTATTGAATAAAGGGATGTGGCTTCGACGTATTCCGTCTCAGGTACTATCAAATATCTATTCAGATCATTACTGCTAACTTTCCTTAGATTTATCAATAGTTCCTTTGCTTTATCGATTTTTAAGCTTGCATCCTTTAGATTCATAGAGTGTATATCTGTTATCGCTTTACCGGATAGAGATATAACGTCCCTAGATTCACGTAATAACCTTTCTCGCTTTCCTTCAACTTCATCGAGCTCTTTCGAGATCTCTTCTAAGGATACTTCTATTTGTTCAAAGTTCATAATAGATGTTAAGGATTATTGAATTAATAGGTTTTGTTCACCTGTAAATCAATTAACTAAAGAACGATCGTCTGGCTCTGCTCTCTTAAGAACTGATGTAAATAGTAAAATCCACCAGCCCCTTTTCCACTCGATCCGCTAAATTTCCATCCTACAAAAGGCTGTGCACCTGCCATCGAACCTGTAGTTGCACCCATATCCCGATTTGCATAGATTACACCTGCTTGGATGTTATCAAAGAATTTTTGTATCTCACTTTCATCTTCAGTGAAGATTCCTGCTGTTAGACCATACTCCACATCGTTCGAAAGTTTTATTGCTTCATCAAGGGAATCGACTTCAGCTATACATAGAATTGGCACGAATAGTTCATTTTTAAAAAATTGATGATTCTTTGGTAGGTCTACAATAACAGTGGGCTCGACGAAGTATCCGTCCTTCTGATTTCCTTCGTTCAATACCTTTCCGCCAGTTAATATCTTTCCATCCTTTTTTGCGATCTCTATATATCTTTGGTAATTTATAAAGGCCTTCTTGTTGATTACAGGGCCCATAAATGCTTCTTTTAAAGTGGGGTCAGCTATTACAATTTCTTCTTTTGTTCTCTTCACGAGCATCTCAATAAAATCGTTCTTTACTCTCTTATCCACATATACACGTGAACAGGCGCTACATTTTTGACCACAATATCCGAAAGCAGACTTCATTACCCCTTTTACCGCCTTTTCTAAGTTTGCCTTTGATGTGACAATAGTTGGGTTCTTACCACCCATCTCAGCTATGAAAGGTCTCGGATATTTATCGTTAAAAGATCTATAAGACGAAAAGCCTACATCTTTAGACCCTGTGAAAACTATACCTGATACATCCAGATTTTCTACTAATTCAGCACCTACGACTTCCCCAGCACCCGATACATAGTTGAAAACCCCATTAGGCAAACCCGCTTCGTGTAAGATTTCACAGATCTTAAATCCTAGAAGAGGTGTATCACTAGAAGGTTTGAATACAGCCGTATTTCCGGTGATCAATGCCCCTGAACTCATTCCCAGTGCTATTGCAAAAGGAAAGTTGAAGGGCGAGATTACTCCCCAAACTCCATAAGGCTTCATTACGCTCTTCGACTGTTCGTTCGGGAATGCCTTATTCATCTGATTATCGTAACCTTTATTGATCTCCATCTCTTCACTATAGAACCTCATATAATCGATGCCCTCATCGATATCTGCCATCGCTTCGAATCTATTTTTACCATTTTCTATGCTCATAAGAGCAGCTAACTCGAATTTTCTCTCTGAGGAGATATCTCCAACCTTTTTGAAAATCTTCACTCTATCGTAATATGGCATAGAGCTCCAGAGTGGAAAAGCTTTCTTCGCTGCCATGATAGCATTCCTTGCATCCTCCCTTGTTCCTTTTTGAAAGTACCCCAATACTAACTTTATATCAGATGGGCTTGTATCAGGGAATTCACCTTCAGAAAAAACTTCTTTTCCATCGATGATGTGAGGATATCTTTTCCCAAACTCATTCTTGATCTTCTTCAGAGCTTCTTCATACTTTCTATGGAAATCTTCGACTTTGCCCGAGTTTAAAGCCTTGAACCAAGTATTTTCATGTTCGAACGTCATTTCAATCACATAACCCATTTTATTCCTTACTTAATTCCTTCGCTCGCTCTGTCGCTTTGATAACTGCATCTATAAGGGTTACTCTAAGTCCACCCCTCTCGAGCTCTATCAAGCCTTCAATGGTAGTCCCTCCTGGTGTCGCCACCATTTCTCTAAGTCTCGCTGGATGTTCATCAGTTTCTACGACCATTTTTCCAGCACCTAAAACAGTTTGAGCAACGAGAGTTGTCGCAATATCTTTAGGTAGACCTAACTTTACTCCAGCATCACTTAAAGCTTCTATTACAAGATAGATATAGGCTGGTCCACTTCCAACTAGGCCAGTAACAGCATCGAAATATTTCTCGTCGAGTGTAATTACTCTTCCTAACAAGCTAAGTGTTTTTTTAATCGATTCTAGTTTCTCATTTGGTATGTTCTTTGATGGGCAGACTGCCATCATTCCTTCTCGTACAAAGCATGCAAGATTTGGCATCACTCTGATGATGGAAGTGTCTTTTGGCAGATATTTACTTAGGAACTCTAAAGAAATGCCTGCAGCGATACTGATCAGAATCTTTTCAGGGGTTATCACATTCTTTATGACTTCTAAAACATCCCTCATATTGCCTGGCTTAACAGAAACTATTATCAGATTGCTGACTGCCACTACCCGCTCAATGTCACCAAAACATTCAATATGATAAGTATCGGCGATATATCTTCGACGTTTCTCGATTATTTCTGAAGCGTAAATATCTCCAGGAGAAAATACTTTAGATTTAAGGAAACCTGATATTATGGCTTCCCCCATCTTTCCCGCACCAATTATACCTATCTTCATATTCAAGCTCAAGCGTTTCACCTTTTGCAAGGTGCTTGGAAGATTCGCTTAAGTATTAAAACTTTAATGAAATTTATACTAGTTTGGAGACTAAACAAGTAAAGACATCATCATTCAGTAATCTACTGACATATACATTGACTTATTTAGTCATAACCGACTGGAAAGGTTTGAAAAAAAGGTTGGTTTATTAAAATCCCACCTGCTCCGGTAAAGATATTAATATCGAGTTTTTTTGGAGCTGTTAGATAATCGGTCGATCTCATCACACATTCAGTATCTGTCTCTTTAAATATACTAAAATTATCACGATTCACTGATATACCTCCAAGATCAATAAGCGCATTTAATTCGATTCCCAAGGTAGGTTCATTGGGTAACGATTCAACTAAAACGCCACCAACTTCAACTATTGAAGATAGCGTGGAATTTTTTCCAAGAGTTTCAGCTTGTATTCGTAACATTATCCCACCCGTATTTACTGTTGCATTCAAATGGTCAAATGAGGCATTGTTAAGAATCTCTATGAAAATTCCGCCTACATATGTCGCAACAAGATCTAGAGAATCAATATGAGCTTCTTTGGATAATACCGCAGATATCCCACCAGCACCTACCTCTAATGTGCCACTATAATTATAGTAATTGCCAAAAGTCGCTTTAACATTACCCGAATCACTTGTGACGTTTACGAATAGCTCGTTGCCTACTGTTATATTTGTCAGTGATGGTGCCGCTTCTCCTTCATCTTGTTCGAATATAAACCAATAGACCAGGTTACTATCGTTAGTGAAGGTCACATCAAGTCCACCGGCCTTTATTGTAAAATTTAGATTGACATTTTCCACTCCAGGCACTTGTGTGGCATTAAGAGAGTATTCCCTTGTAACTTTGGTTCCTTCTCCATCGATAAAAATTATTGGTCTATAGACAAAAGGTGCTATGAAAATGTAGACTATGCTACATAAAAGAATCACAAAGATAATTCCACCTATGATTGTGTTTGTTCTCATATGAATAACCCTCCTAATGGTAATAAGAGGAAACTCAAGAGTGATAAGAAGAGCATATAGACGATTAACGGGACGACAAAAGAGGATATGAATGCTTTGCCTGGGTCGATTAGATGGCATCTCTCAACAGCGACTACGGCGATTGATACCGTCCAAAAAATCGCTATCAACCAAAGGACGATTGAGAAGCCGAAGAAGAACATGAAGTCCAACCCCATCAGCACCATACCCAGTATTACTAAAGAACAAGGCACTGTAGCGTAGCCATATAGTTTGAGAAGTTGCGTGTATGCACCCATCCCACCAAAGATAAACCTAGCACAAAGATGGGCGATTCCTGCTGAGATCAGCCAGAATATAATAGAACCAACTATACACATGATTGCAGTTGTAATTGGTATTATAGGGGATAAGGCGTCCAACATTCCGAGTTCTCCCACTCCTATCAAAGAGCCCATTAGGGCAAAAATAGAAG
This sequence comes from Candidatus Methylarchaceae archaeon HK02M2, assembly GCA_024256165.1. NCBI lineage: Archaea > Thermoproteati > Nitrososphaerota > Nitrososphaeria > Nitrososphaerales > Candidatus Methylarchaceae > Candidatus Methylarchaceae archaeon HK02M2. The sequence goes on along the minus strand of JAKLZG010000069.1, from coordinate 9,721 downwards.
AAAATATTCTTGCTATAAAGACACCGACAAGAGCCCCTTGGATCACTGAGAAGATAACTATCAATAGCAACGGTTCCAAGATTCCTCGATTTTCAGTTATTATTTCATCGAAGGTCTTACGAGGCGCAAGTAGAGTTCCACCAAGTCGGTTTAAAAATCCTGTAAAGCCCTTTGGAGTTTCATAATCAATAGAAACTTCGTTCGTTAATTCAAACTCCTCCTTATTTTGAGATACAACTGTTTAGTATTAAAACTTTTTACGATTCTGTTTGGTTTGAACCATTAAGCTTATAAGAAAAGGTATTAAGAGAAAGGCGAAGTTCTTCTCCATCTGAATTATTAGGTGAATGAATTGGATCTACCATCTTTAGATAGTCGAATTAATATTATAGATAAGATGATAAAAGAGCATACTGAGCTGAGCAACCCTTTAGAAATACATAAGAAGGTCTTAATGGCGCAGAGGCAAATCAGGGATAGCCCTAAAAAAGGAACAAATGTTGATTGGGATGATAAATCCACCATCGAAGATCTGCAGCAAAAAGCCAAAAAATCAGGTCAACCAATTGCTAGCTTTCTCGATCCGAATATATTTGATCTAGATAGTGTAGTCCATACTATTGAGCAAGTCATCGGAGTAATTATTGAGAAAGAAGAGAAAAAGAATTGGTCAAACAAATTCTTGGATCAGATTAAAAGTGGAAAAGTGGACATATTCGATTTTATCGGTGCAGCTCTTAAGGGTGATGCAGAATATTTTAATAAATATGGCGAAAAGCTCAGCATCAACCCAGCTTTATTACTCTTTTTCATCAACTCTTCGATCCAACCGTGTTTTGAAGAGATCACAAAACGGGTTGACCCCTCCTTTCTTGAGAGATGGTGGCGAGCCTTATGTCCCATATGTGGCAGGAGACCCATAGTATCTAGGATAAGAGCCCGTAAACGTCATCTTATATGCACGCATTGTGGTGCAGTCTATCTGGCGGATCTCTTCCTTTGTGTTAATTGTGGGAATGCTGATGCATACACTCTAAAATTCCTAGTCCCAAAAGGACGCCCAGAGTTGAGAGTTGATTTTTGTGAGAAATGTAAACATTATCTAAAGGTTGTAGATGAAAATAAGTTGAAAAAACCTATTCCAGAAGGCTTAGAAGATATAATGACAATAGATTTAGATTACATGGCAAAAAATGCGGGGTTACGAAGAGTCTGAAGTTATCCCCAAGGAGGGTCTATAAGTTGAATAGGGTGGCAGTAGATGTCATGATTTATCCTCTCGTCCTTTTCCACCTTAACCGTAGCTTTTGTGTCCACATATCCTGAAATCGAAGTCCAAATATCGTAACTGTCATCTACAAGATCGGAGAATTCATAATAACCATTCTTATCAAGATGAGCGTATCTATTTGAAATTGGTAAAAGCAGAATTATTGTACCGCCCAATGTTATGGGCTTTTTAGTATCAGCATCGTAAACATTGCCACATATCTTTGCAGTTCCCTTGGCTTTTGAAAGATAAAAATTTAATGATACAATTTCATCCACTTTAGTTGTAATTACTTTATTCTGTTTCTCAAAGCCTTTGAGGCTGACGGTTATTGTGTATGTACCAAGATCGAGCCCCTCAAATCGGTAAGTACCATCAAAAAGAGTTTTTGTGTCTTTTCCATCACAAAATACCTTGACTCCACCTAACGGATTGCCTTTTTGATTACGGATACAACCTACAATCACTGAAGTTAAGGTTGTATTAATTTCGTTCAAATTCACCACTCTTACGACTTTAAAGAAGTCTCTTTTAACCTATTCTTGTTAACAAGCCTTTCTTTAAAACTAATTTACCCTCTTGTTCGATAAAGAGGATTGTGTCTCCTTCTTTAAACCCATATTTTGTGCATACTTTTTTTGGTATTGTTATTCTATTCTTAGACGATACCGTAGTCACTCCTAAAATAGTACGAGTCAAATCCTTATCCCTTTTACTTAACCCCTATCTATTAAAATTCTAATATATCTTCTTTTCCAAATTTCATAAACAATTATTGATCCATTTAGAAACCCTTTTAATCGACCTAGCTCACCACCATTTTGATGATCCCAGACTCAAACGTGATTAAGACATTGTCAGACATCAAAAGAGGAAGGATCGTAGGTGCTACTGATGTCGCAATTGCTTCTCTTGAAGCCATCAAGATATATGCTGTTAGTTCAATTTTAGAAGACCCAATCGAATATGCAAAAAAACTACATGAGTGTTGTGATCTTTTCACTAAGGAGCTTCCATTAAATGTCTCAGTCAGGACTGTAATCCAATATGTATGTCACAAAGTGGATTCGGTTCTCGATGAGAAGGTTGATGTTGAAATTTTAAAACATGTTGTTATGAATAGTATAGCTTCTTCTAAAAGATCGATAAGAGAGTCCATCGACAAGATCAGTGAAGTGGGGGCCCACCTCTTAATCGATGAAGGGGACATTATTATGACGCATTCATGTAGTACAACTGTTCTATCTACATTTGTCAAGGCCTATCAGTCAGGGAAGCAATTCAAAGTCATAGTAACAGAGACCAGACCAGAGTTTCACGGGAGACTTTTAGCTATTGCCTTGGCTGACTTTGGAATACCGGTTACTCTAATAATCGACTCTGCCCATCGATTGTTTATGTGTAAAAAACACTCAGATTGTGGGATACGTGCAAACAAGGTCCTTTTAGGAGCCAATGCCATCGGTATGAATGGGGATGTGGTTTCAAAGATTGGGGCTTCACCTATAGCCTTGTCAGCCCATGAATATCAAGTAAAAGTGTACATAGCTGCAAGCACCCATAAATTTTTACCTGATCCCATCTGGGAAGACTTAACTGTTATAGAGGGGGACCCTTCACTAGTCCTCGAAACAAGCGATGCTAAAAGGCGAGGGATAGAGATTAAAAGTCCAGCTTACGATGTAATTCCACACAAATATGTGGATTTAATAATTACAGAAATGGATGTGATCCCTCCAGAGAAGGCTATTTCAATCATCAAGGAGATTTATGGAGGAGGTAGAGGCATCTAAAGATTGTCTGGTGTTTTGGAGGTGATGATGGTCATAGAAATCAATGAATTAACTATAAAAACCGATAATAAAAAAACAGAGAAAGAAAAACCGATAATCAAAAAACTTACGGTAAAAGATCTCCAGACACTTGATATAACACCTGGTTTCATACGTTGGGTTGAGTCTTCTGGCGAGAAAGGAAAGAGTGAGCTCAGACAGTTTTTAGGGCAAAGGTTAACGGAAGGAGCCGATATTTTGGTTGCAACACAAGGAAATAAAATAATTGGCTTTGCCATCGTAGTTGACTGGCCGACTCTTCCAAACGCTAAGGCTCTTGATGCAATGGAAATCGCTCAACCATATAGAAAAAAGGGTATTGGATCAATGCTTGTAAAGAAAATTATCGAGGAATGGGATACTCTCATTGCCTTAATACCCTCACCTGAGCCCGGTCGTGAGAGAGATTTAGAGAGATTTTATGAAAAGTTTGGTTTTAGACACATAGCTGAGGATGCCATGGTACTCCTTCCAAAGAGTGACGATAAACTAAAGAGATGGGTTGTTTACTTGCAAAGACTGCTTTATGTATATGATTCTCTACTAAAAGAAATGAAGACTGTAACAGAAAAAGAAAGAGAGTCAAGAACTCAATAAGCAGAAAAAGAAAAAGTTAAAGAGTTTTAATTTAAAAAAATTAAAAAGTGGATTCGGATCAAGAGATCCGAATTTTGACATCACTGAAATTTAGGCTTTACTCACAATTACTTTATCGCCGGGTCTGAAGTTTCCGTCCTCTAATTTATCACTTGACAGCCTAATTATTCCTTGATCTGCATCCTCGGAAGGGAGCTCGTCAACTGTTGCTAAAACATATGTTCCACGAACAGACCAGAAGCTTGCTGTTATTTCGACTTTATCTCCTTTTTTCAGGCCCAGATATTCCATCGTCTTCGTATCGAGTCTTACTATGCCTGAATCGCCTTCTAAAGGTACCTTAAGAATTAATTTTGCTCTATATCTATACGCCATGTAATTCACCTACCCAACTTTTTTTTCATTACCATATATGTTTTTTCATCAGAACATCGGTATCTGTCCTGCGATAACGATTGAATATCTCATCAAGAGACCTCCAACGAGTGCACTGATTGAAGCTACAGCCAGTAGTGGTGGGTATAGTCGAATGTATGCAGCACTTCTTCCCTTCCAAGCCAAGAATATAAGAATCAAGAGTGGAACCAATAGTCCCAGACCAATGACTCCTATCCAGAAGATCATGCTAAGAGAGCCACTTATTAGACTATTTGCAGATGCCGCTGTCGCCCCTGATATACTGTAAGCCGATGTAAATACAAGTGTAAGAACTATTGCTAGTTCGATGATTATTAGAAGACCATCAGCGAGATCTAGTCTATGTAAAGCTTCTATGATTCTTTTCTTTGCAACTTCCATCTTTGTAGATGAGTACAAAGGAGTCATGAAGAGAGCGATTGCCATGATTGCTGTTGACGCACCTGAAAGGACGAAGAGTACTTCTAGCAAAGGAGAACCCCAGAAAGGCGAACTTCCTACAAGACCAAGAACGAAACCTGTATAGGAAGCCAATGCTGCACCTAATATGAATAATAACACTTCGATCGCGGTTCTTGCCCTTATATTACCAGACCAAGGGAAGTTCAATCGAACTGGTGGAACGAACGATGCGTAAACTAATCCCAGTGGGATTATGATAGTTAAGATCATGGTCCCTATAGTGATCATTGAACTAGGGTTGGAATAAACGGATAAGGCACGCTCAACTGCGCCCAAGTCTATCATAAATGATATTACGGCCAAGATAGCGCTTACAGTTCCAACAATAACTCCGAATTTCAGGATATTCTTGAAATCGTCCCTTGTAAGAAAGCTTGTTACAGACGTCAACATGAAAGCTCCTCCACCGAGCCCCCCGAAGAAGAGGGCAAAGGCGATCGGCCATCCCCAAGGAAATTCTTCTATCATTTTACATCACACCTTAAGAGCTTCCCTCATTTTAGCTTTATCTATCCTTTCTCTCCGCCATAAAGCAAATCCTATGAATGAGAGCATTCCAAGTCCGAAGATCGCAAGTCCTCCACGTTCAAGAAGTATTCTCTCCATAACGAATGGTGCTGAAATCCTCTGTTCCTCTGTTGGGAAGTCCAACTCATCAAAGGGAACTTTAGAAACATAAACCGATGTAGTGCCGATATCTTCTCCTCCTGGACTAGTTGTCTCGTCGCCAAATACAAATCCTCCTACAGCTAGCGCTCTTTCCCTTGCCTTCTCGTGCATCTCATTCTTTTCTCCGAATTCAAGAGCTCCTGTTGGACATGCTTGAACACAAGCAGTTTCTGCCAACCCAGCATCAAGCCTATCTAAGCAGTATGTGCACTTATAGACCGATTTTAATCCAAAGTATTCGTCATCTCCGAAGAATCGAACTTTATACGGACATGCTTGAACGCAGTATCCACAACCTATACACCTATCACTGTGAATATGAACTATTCCATCTTCTCTCTGGTATACAGCTTTAGTAGGACAAACTCCCAAGCATGGAGGGTCGTTGCAATGCATACAAGACCATGGTATGAAAGTCCAATTGATCTCATCGTTGTCCTCATCATAATTTAACTTGAATTTGACGAGTCTCCAAGTTTTATAGCTAAGTGTTGATGGGTTTGTCCACTGATTCTCTGCATCAGCACTTAAGGATGTCTCCTCTGCGGGGCGATTGTTCCATCTCTTACAAGCCACTTGACATGCTCTACAACCGATGCATTTTGTTAGATCAAACAACATACTCGGTTTATTATATATTGAAACCATTATTCATCACCTCACGCTTTCTCCACCTTGCATAAGCAAGCTTTTACCTCAGGAATATGTGCCGAGACGTCCACGGCATCTATGGTTAAAACATTTGCACTAAGTCCTGTGCTAAGACCCTTGAAGCCCCAATGCCAAGGCATTGCTACTTCATGTATAGTCTTGCCATTTATAGTCATAGGTTGAATTCTATCTGTTACTATGCATTTTACCCTTGAACCATCCGGATTCCTTGCAGTCTTCATTAGCACATAATCACCACTACTCACTCCGATCTCAGAAGCAAGGGTCGGGCTTATCTCAACGAATACCTCTGGATGTAGTTCTTTGAGCCAAGGTAGATTCCTCGTCAAGGCACCAGCCTGCATATGTTCTGCTAATCTGAAAGTTGTGAGTACGTAGGGGTACTCACTTGGATCTCCTATGTCAACAGACTTGATATCCTCATACACATTATAGTATGTATAGTAGCTCCCCCACATGGTCGGATATTCTGCCGCAAGGTCATTGTCAGGGCTCTCGAGTGGTTCATTATGCAGAGGTATTCCGTGTGTCAAGGGGTTTGTATCTTGCAGGCCATCTTTAGTAAGGTGTCTAGCCCATATAGCTGCATGATCGTAACCCAACCATATTGAATCGTTATGAGCCCACCAAGTGAAGAAGTAGTTAACTCCTGAATTACTCTCATTTATGTTGTAAAGTACTCTTTGATTCAACATCCAGCTGAAAGACCAGTTCTTAAAGTAACCATATGTCTCATCTTCACTGTCGGCCGGCGTACGGTCACGCCTCTTAGCTAAGATTCCATCGATGACTGCTCCATTCCAAGTTGTGACACCAGGGTCGTACATATTCTTGTAGATGACATTAGCTGCTGGCTGAATTGTAACGTAACCTGGCCTTAGGCTTGGATCGAGGCTTTTAGCCCCTATCTCTTTATAGATATCCTCGGCAGTATTTCCATATGGAGAAGGCCAACAATCTTCTGGTCTGGATCCAGTGTCATTTCCTGTATCATCCTTATACCTTTCTGAAGGTAGCTTAAGGTCGGCATCATCTCTTATATGTTGGTAAAGTTCAGTTAGGTAATCTAGTTCTTGCCTGCATTCTCCTGGTGGATCGATTGCCTTCCATCGCCATTGAATCCATCTACCAGTATTTGTGATACTTCCATCTCTTTCAACTTGGACAGTTCCTGGAAGGAGTATATCCGCAAACCAGGCTGTCTCAGTTTCAAAGAGCTCGTTGACTACTAAAAATACCTTGGACAATGCATCCCTCGCAAATTTGGCATTAGCCAATGAAACGGCTGGATTTTCAGCGTTGCAGAGAAGAACTTTGATGTCTTCGTTATACATCTTTCTAAACATACTGACGATAGGGTAGCCATTACCAACAGGTAAGTCACATACAACCGACTCATTATCAGGGTTTGAGCCCGGCCATGTACCCACATACATGCCCCAGTTGTATTCCAGTGAGTTCCAAGTTGGGAAGTGTCGAGCATCCCATTGTTGCTCAATTTTATCCTTAGGCGTATAGGTAGCTCCTCCTCCAACACCGCCACGATTGGTTGGATCGGAATTTTTCCATTTTTGGTATCTTCTTACATCGTCTATGTCCCTTGGTGGTGCCCTATATCCCATGATCAAGTGCATCAACATGTTCATGTCTGTGGATCCCTGAACATTGCTTATTCCTCTAAGAGCGTTGACTCCGCCTCCAGGCACACCCATGTTTCCCAGTAATAGCTGTAGTATTGCCTGTGCTCTAATCGCTTGGGTTGCATTTGTATGCTGTGTAGTACCCATAGAGTAGTAGATGTTACCTGGTCTATTGTTTACGTCTGTAAATGTATCCGCAATCAGATCGAATTTTGCCTCGGGTATACCAGAGATTCTATACACCTCTTCTGGTGTATAGTCTTCAGCAAGAGCCTTCAACTTGCTAAAAATCGAATCAGGGTTTGTCTCCCAGTCAGTCAAAAAGTTGCCGTTAAGATCGTAGGGAGCATTGGTTCTTGTTTCAAGGAAATCTTTGTTATAACGTATATTTAAAATTGTGTACCTAATTAGACCGAGGAAGATAGCTGCTTCTGAACCGGATCTGTATCTGGTGTAGATGTCCGCTTTTGAACCGGACCTATTAAATCTCGGGTCCATCACTATTATCTTTGCATCATTATCCAATATCGCTTGTGTCACCCAATGGAATTCCATTGTATGTGATTCAGCTGGGTTACTCACTATAAGGAAGACTTTCGAGTTTTTTGCATCGATTATATGGTTCGTCATTGCACCAAAGCCGAAGGTATTAGCAAGTGCTGCTACAGTTGATGCATGGCACTTCCTAGCCTGATGTTCGATGTTGTTCGAACCTATCAAGGCCGTCAACTTCCTGCCAAGGTAACACTCTTCATTATTCCAGTATGACGAACCGAGCCATGAGATAGGCGAGTCCTTGCCTACGAAGTAATAGTCGTCTTTCCCGGTAGTCGTATTCGCACGTTTGTATGGTACATTTTCCATAGCTTCTGCGATCTTGGAGGCGATTGTAGCGTATGCTTCATCCCATGTGATTTCAACCCATCCTGGATCTTCGTTTTCACCCTTGTTTGGATTCGTTCTCTTCATTGGATGTTTTAGGCGCCTTTCGCTATAGATCAACTGGGGGTACGCACTCGGTTTACTACACAAATGGCCTTCATTTATTGGATGGTCAGGATCACCCTCAGTCTCGATAATTTCGCCATTTAAAGTCGTTACTTTAATCCCGCAACCTCCAGCACAGTATGGGCAGATGCTGGGAACTGTCTGTCCTTGTAGATAATCGTCAACCCTATCAAGTCGAGGGTACTCTCCTGTAGCTGCCATCACTTCCGGAATTTCTCCGAGTGCAAATGTTGTGATGGTTGCCATTGTACCAAGCTTCAAAAAGTCTCTTCTGCTGATATTGCTAGATTTATTATCTATAGAATCTAAAGAATTTGATTGATAAGATAACTCTGTTCACCTCTCTTAGGGAGTTTGATTTTGTGTATATAAAGTTTTTACAATAAGAACAAAAGAGTAGTCATTGCGTCATATCGATAAATATTATCGATATCGATGTCTTTTGTTTCTATAAGTTCGTAAAGTCGCAGATATCGAACGACCGCAGTTGTGACAGAGAAGGATGAATGACTGTGATATCTCATCAAAATATTGGTCTCTATGGGACCTACAGACATTCATGCCACATCTCTCGCATGGAATTGGCTTTGAAGCTCCACAAATATCACAATTTATCCTTACCATTTCTACTCGGAGCCCCTCATATCTATTTAGGCCAAAGAACAAAAGGTTGATTGATCTTTATTCTATTCAGTAGTTTTCTCTTATCTAAGTAAGACAACCCCGATAGCGTTTGAATTGCTATTTCGCTAGAATCCCACTAGCTTATCAAGAGGCTAATCATTTGTCTGACGCATAAGATATACTTTACACATTATATAATTCTTTACATCAATTATATAATTCTTAACAATTAATGCATAGGTATATATGTGAGTGTTTTCATATCCTTCGGCGCAACTGAACTAAAGGAGTTGAGAAAATACGAGTTACGGACGCGGAAATGACTATGGACGTGGCAGTTTTGGCAGACCTAGATCATTCAAACCTAAACCTGTTGAAATGGGCAAGGAATACGATGTCACCATTACTGAAATCAGCAGACGTGGTGACGGAATAGCGAAGATCGAAGGATTCATCATCTTCGTCCCCGATGCCAAAGTTGGACAGCAAACTAGAATTAAGATCGTTCATATTGGAAACCGATTTGCCAA
>JAKLZG010000068.1 GCA_024256165.1 Candidatus Methylarchaceae archaeon HK02M2 | reverse complement strand
AGCATGGGTGTTAAGGAGAGTATTATAACATCAGGTATAATAGACGATCCAATAAAGATGGCTATTGATCATAAAATTGGTACGGTGATATATTCTGGATGAGAAGATAGTAATAGATATTGAGGATCAGCATCTCGCCAAAGTTTATGAGAAATTACCAGTAGTTATAGTAAAAGGTAAAAAGGCGATTCTTAGGGACATCAATGGAAACGAATATTTAGATTGCATGGGGGGCTATGGTGTTGCTATTGTTGGGCATTGCAATCCATATGTAGTTGATGCAATAAAAGATCAGATAAAAAAGCTCATCACATGTCACGCATCCATATATAACGATACAAGAGCCGATTTACTTGAGAAGATTATTAAAGTATCGCCAAAAGGGTTAGAAGAGGTTTATCTTTCCAATAGCGGTGCTGAATCCGTTGAGTGTGCCCTAAAGCTAGCCCGTAAATATTCCAAAAGACCCGGAGTAATCGCTATGACAAGGAGTTATCACGGTAAGACTTTAGGTGCGTTATCAACTACATGGAATAAGAAGTATCGCTCAGCATTCGAGCCATTAATTCCAGAAATAAAGTTTACTCCATTTGGAGATGCAGAAAAAGTAAGAGAGGCTATAACAGAAAAGACTGGCGCTATAATAGTAGAACCTATACAAGGAGAAGGAGGAGTAAATGTGCCACCTCATGGATTCTTAAAGGAACTTAGGGAGATATGTTATGATAAAGATCTACTACTTATCTTTGATGAAATACAGACGGGGTTTGGAAGGACTGGGAAGATGTGGGCTTGTGAGCATTGGAAAGTTATCCCAGATATAATGTGCTTAGCAAAGGGGATAGGTGGAGGATTACCATTAGGAGCAACTTTAGCTAAACAAGAGGTTATGTCAGCATTTAACGTTGGCGACCATACAAGTACATTCGGAGGCAATCCATTGTCTTGTGCCGCCGCATGTGCCACTATAGATTATATATTGGAGAAGAAATTAGTCGAAAGAGCTGTAGAGCTAGGATCAGTCTTCAAAGAAGGGCTGGAGAATTTACAAAAGAAGCATCAAATAGTTCGTGAAGTAAGAGGTTTGGGTTTGATGTTGGGAATGGAGTTAAGATTCGATATCCGTGACATCCTGATCGGAGGAGTTGAAAAAGGATTAATCATGCTCTATTCAGGAAGAAACATCTTACGTTTTTTACCACCTTTGGTTATAAGTAGAAATCAGATTCATAAAGCAACTGAAATACTTGATCTATTGATATCTAAAGAGGAGGAATCAAGAATAAAATCTTAAAGTCTATTTAGTCTTTTTGAATTTATAACATTATATGTAACTTCAATTGGACATTATGGTTTTTTCTGATCTCTCCATCATTTCCGTAAAAATACATTAATTTGATGTTTAAAAGAATGATTATAAATGATAAGATTGGTTGACTAAAAGGATTCTTTTTGTCTGTACAGGTAATATAGCTCGAAGTCCTACTGCTGAAAAGCTTTTTACAGGTAGAGAAAAATTTGAAGTTATCTCGGCTGGAACATGGATAAGAGCTCGTAAAAAGGTTACAATAAACCTCATAGACTGGAGTGATATAATCTTCGTTATGGAAAATTACCATAAGACAGCCATACTTAACTTAAAACCAACAGCTAAAAACAAAATAATAGTCCTAAACATATCAGACAGATATTTTAGAGATGATCCAGAACTGATAAAAATACTAAAATTAAAATTATTAGAATATCTAAAAATAAATTGGTGAAACTGTAATTTTTAGTTATATTTTACTCACGATTTATAGTATAGGCAGAAAGTCAATTGGTGTCTAACATTTAGTCCACATTTATTAGTGGATAAATATTTATTTGTCTCCTTACATTAACTGCAATCTGTCCCGCGGTAGCTCAGCTTGGTAGAGCTTCCGACCCTCATGTGAGGGGGAGATGCTGTAGAGGTGAGCCATGGTTCACTTCACCAGCCTACTGAGCACACAGAAACCGGAGTGTCGCAGGTTCAAAAGGTGCAATTAACCTGAATGTCCTGCCCGCGGGACTTTTCTCATAAACTCTCATAATAAGTAGAGCGCAACAAACTTAAATATTTCCAACTTTGAATTTTTATTTAGCAGACTATATTGGTGAATTGTAAATGTCATCTTCCCCAACTTTAATCCTAAAAGAAGGTACAACTCATGTAAAAAAAGGTATTATACAGAAGAACAATATGACTGCAGCTATAATAACCGCAGAGATGGTTCGATCTACGTTAGGTCCACGTGGCCTTGATAAAATGTTAACGGCAATTAGATGGACAGATGATAATCTTAGAAAGATTGAGCGTGTCACCATAACCAATGATGGGTCTACAATCTTGAAAGATGCAGATTTCAAACATCCTATTTCGAAGTTGCTTGTTGAAGCCGCAAAAGCTCAAGATAGTGAAGTTGGGGACGGAACTACAAGTGTTGTTGTAATTATTGGAGAGCTAATAAAAAAATCACAGAAACTGATAGAAAAAGGAGTTCATCCCAACGTTCTGGTAGACGGATATAAGATAGCCGCTGAAAAGGCAAAGGAAATACTAGATAAAATAGCTATAAACGTCGACAAAAATAATGATGAGATATTAAAAAAAATCGCTATTACTTCTATGGGAAGTAAAAGTGCATCAATAGTAAAAGAATATTTGGCAGATATAGCTGTCAAAGCGATAAGACTGATAACTAAAGAAGAGAATGGAAAGGTAAAAGTAGACATCAATAATATCGAAATCGTGAAGAAAAGTGGAAAAGGCTTAGAAGAAACAGAAATAATCAAAGGTATAGTAATAAAAGAAGATGTTATAGATACCATAGAAGCCGGCATGCCTAGGAGGGTCAAAGATGCTAGAATAGCTCTAGTAAAGAAGCATGAGGGTCTAGATTTAGATAGAGGTGCAGTGACTTTTGTTCGTGAACTACAAGTCGACAATCCAGATCAGCTTCAGAATTACATGAAAGGAGAGAAGGACATACTCAAAGGCTGGGTTGATAAGATTGCTGATGCAGGTGTTAACGTTCTCTTTTGCAAAACAGCCCTTGATTATGTTGTTACCCATAACATGGTAAGAAAAGGAATAATGGGAGTAAGGCGAGTAGATGAAGAAGATCTTAAGAAAATTGCAAAAGCGACAGGAGCTCGAATAGCATCTCACATTGATGACATTGGTCCTGATGGTCTGGGTGAAGCGGGTCTAGTAGAAGAGATAAAGATAGGTGGAAAAAAGTTGATCTTTTTACGCGATTGTAAAAACCCTGATTTTATTACTATACTTTTAAGGGGGGGTACAAAGCACGTGGTCGACGAGGCAGAGAGGGCATTACATGATGCTCTTTGTGTCATAAGAAACGTTGTCGAGGATGAAAAGATCGTGGCTGGAGGAGGTTCGCCTGAAGCTGAATTGTCTAAACAAATTCGAGAGCTTGCGAATACTGTTGGTGGAAGGGAACAGTTGGCTGTTGAAGCCTTTGCGGATTCTTTAGAGAGCATACCATCGGCATTAGCTCAAAATGCCGGACTCGACCAAATAACTCTTTTAGTTAATCTCAGGGCTAAACACAAAGAAGGTAATTTATGGCATGGAGTAAATGTATTCTCAGGTAAAATTGAAGACATGAAGGAAAATAACATACTAGAGCCCCTAAGAGTTAAGATGCAAATCATAAAATCAGCTACAGAAACTGCTTGTATGATTATCAGAATAGATGAGTTACTGTGTGCTAAGATGATCGATACAGAAAAAGATGAGGGACTTGAAGCAAGGTTTAGAGAAATGAAAATGAGGGGTAGAATTGGAAGACACAAACGTCGTTGGAAGCAGACACCAGTCTGGGTTCCTAAATAACATTAATACAACTCTAAAAAATATAAGTTCAAATACACCATTATATTAAAAGCTCAATATAATTCTTTATGACTTTAACGCTCTTCATCAATTTTTCTCTTTCATCATTATTGAGATCCAATTCTATTACCCTCTCAATTCCGTTTCTTCCTATTATTACTGGAACTCCTATACAAACGTCATTGAATCCATATTCACCATTCAAGTAAAAAGAAACTAAATGCATTATTCTTTTATCTTTAATCATAGTCTCAACTATAGAAGATGTTGCTGAAGCTATTCCAAAAGCGGTAAAACCCTTTAGGGAAATGACTTCAGCGCCTGATTTCTTTAATTTGTTGATTAATTCGGCAATTTTAGATGGATCCAATATCTTGTTGAGAGGTAATCCATTAACCTTCGAGTGACTTTCAAGAACAACCATAGAATCTCCGTGTTCACCTATAACAATTGCATCTATAGATGAACTAGGTACATTTAGAAAGGACGATATATAGAATTTTAACCTAGCAGCATCTAGTTCACTACCTACGCCGAATACGTGATTACGGTCAAATCCCGTACTCTTAAGTGTAAGGTAGGTCATCATATCTAACGGATTAGTTACTACAATAACATTTGATTTTGGAGCATATTCTATTATTTTACTAGAAATCTCAACAATTATCGATTTATTTTTTTGTAAAAGGTCTAGTCTACTCATATCATGAGTTCTAGGGAAACCAGCCGTTAAGATCACTATATTGCAACCCTCTAAATCTTTATAATCGTTAGAACCTTTTATCTTAACATTTATATCAACTGCAGAGGCCATATGACATAGGTCTAACGCATTCCCTTGTGGTAAACCTTTAACGATATCTATTAAGACTAAGTCGTCTAGTTCTCTAAGTACGAGTTGCTGAGCGATAGTGCTTCCAACCTTTCCAAGACCAATTATACCTATCAAACTTTATTCTCCCAAATAGAATTCCTTTTAGAACCTATATTCAGATAGTGATTTGAAAAGATATACTATATTAAAATAATTATTGACAATAATTTAATCTGCATTAAAATCTTCTTTATCTCTATGCAAAATTCTCTCTATCTCAGATATTTCTCGGATTAGATCAGAAGTTTTAAGCTTTTCAAGTAAAACTCCTTTTTTCTCAACCAATTTTTTCCGTTCCCTTCTTCTCATATATAAAGCTCCAATTAAGAAGATTATAATAGCTATTGAAGTTATGAGTAATAGATGCATCTCAGGCCTTTGTAAGCTCTCCAAGATAATCTCTATCCAACTCTTTGGTGGAGGTAATGGAGGGGGTGGCTCCACCCAAGTAAGATTCTGGGCTAAGATATGTGGTTGTACCATAGAGAATATAGTTTGACCCTCTTTAGATTGCATTCGAACATATTCTGGTAAATCTGCAACATCAATTTCATAGGTGATATCTAATTCCGAGTTACTATCAACGATTATACTCAAAGGACGACCCATCCAATCGGTAAGTAGGTTCTCACTGCTACTTGTATTTACTCTTTGCATTGGCCACATATACAAAGTACTGCTTTCTGAATCATATTCTAGTCCAATTTGTTTTAGTTCAGTTATATCAAAAGTAAGCCATTCACGAGAGTATTGTACACCCCTAATATGAGGTGATATCTGCACCTCAATGGCACTTGGTTGCACCAATTCGTTACCAGATTTAATTTGGATAGATAATCCATATACGATTTGTGCGTAACTCTCTTTATTCGTTATCTCTGCTTTGACGATCTTCCAATTATTTTTCAACTGGATGTCAAAATCAATATCTGGACTATAAGGATTATCTGAATTCGTAATTTCAAGGTCATATGGTTCCATTCTATTATACTCAAGAATTAGCATTAGATCTTCTAAGTCTTCCTTCTCATCTTCTAGTTCATATATAGGCTCTATCATCTCCCATCCAGCAGATCTAATTGACTTTGAAGCTGAACCAATTCCATTTGCTAATTTTTTTAAACCATCTTCAATCTGATCTAGAGCACCGCCAATAGAGTTGAGCGCTACTGAAATTTGATGAATACTGTCGTAAATTTCGTATAATCCTGGAAGAATTTGATCGATTATCATATAAGCAGATGTAATATTTCCAATAGCATACCACAAATACTCATTTGGGCCTGGCTTGTCATATATAAACTGAGATATCGATTCATTAGCATTGAGAAGGTAACTTTTTGATAAATCAAGTGATGTACAAGAGATTTTTATACCATTTCCAACCGCATACAATGCATACGCTAGGCTATACTCATATTCTTCCACCATACCTATGGCACTCCCTATATAACTTACTGCCGAGCTAATTCCCTCGAATGCATCACTTATATCGGACATCGCATTCATAAATTCCTCCAATAGCTCAATTGATGCATCTAAACTATCGATTCCTACTTCTAGTTGTTGCTCCAAAACATCGGGGTCTGAAGCAATCTGGATTGATATAGGTTCTATCGGGACTTCACCCCAAGAACTCACCTTTGAAATCTTTGCAGAAAAGGAAAAAGTAACAGAAGATTCTTCTAAAAAGACATACCAAGTCATCATTGATCTTTCACCCATAGTCGAAGTAGAGTTAGTTTCTGGTTCGGTCTGTATGTTTGTGAAATAGTCCTCAGAGAGAGATGCAGAAATTATACTTGCAAGAGGAGGTGTGACTTCATATAAAAATCCTTCATCTGGATGATCTATATCACGATAACCTTTATCCGAAATAAGTTTTTGTGCTACATTTTTCACAGTTATTTGGAAAGTGATGACATCAGAGATATTTGCATCAACCATGTAAATCTTTTTTGCTTTTGTTATGTTTGCTGGTTTTCCATTTATCATCATTGTTTCATTAACAGTTACTGGGATTTTTTTCAAGCTATCAGCCAAAAACTGAAACTCGATACGACTCCCTGCATCAATACTTACATCATTCCATTTAATCAGAGTAAGGTTTCCAAATTTTTCCAATTTTTTTGGATTTGGAGTACCATAAAGCATATTCAATGTCGAAGCATTTATCGAATCGATGCGATCTATTATATCAACTGTAGTTGGTCGCGATCCATTATTGTAGACTTCAAACCAAACTTTTGCCGATTTTGAAGTCAGATCACCAACTGGAGAATACTTCAACTCTATATGTTCATTTTTCTTACATAAGAGTTCAGGTTGATCATCAATATCATTTTGTGTTATCGATCCTTGAACGATGTTAGTATCAATTGTCAATACTACAGAAATAGATAAAATGATGAAAAGAAAACATGTACATAGATGTCTCATATAGATCTCCTTTTTTAATGATCTTGGATTATTTCTCTTAATCTTTCTAGCTGTTTTGCATATCCTAATTTAGCTTGGACGTAATATTCATAATCTAATTTTGTTTTTTTATTCTCAAGACTCATCAATGAAGTTTTTAACCATCTTAGCTCTGACAAAATCAACTGTCGACGCTCTTCTGCTAAGACTTCTTGGGAGGGGTTTTTAATCGATTTTGGCGGATCATCATATAGCTGTCCATCGACCATATAGTAAATTCTCTCAGATATCTTAGCTATATTAGGGTCATGAGTTATTATGATGTATGTCTGTTTTAAAATTTTATTCAAATTCTGAATTAACCTAACAATCTTCCAACCAGTTCTCTGATCTACATTTCCTGTTGGCTCGTCTGCAAGAATTATGGATGGCTCGTTTGCAAGGGCGCGTGCGATTGCCACCCGTTGTTGTTCTCCTCCACTCATTTGAGTTGGACGATGGTACATCCTTTGTTCCAGACCAACTAATCGAAGGAGTTCTAAGGCTTTATCTCTTATTTCTGATTCCGTAAATTTTCCTACAAAGTTCATTGAAAGTTGGATATTTTCCAGGGCAGATAACATCGGTACTAAGTTAAAAAATTGGAAGATGAACCCAATCTTTTCACGTCTTATCCTAGCCAATTTTTTTTCACTCATACGGGTGATGTCAATACCGTCGATGATGACCTGTCCTTCAGTCGGGTGATCAAGCCCACCAATCATGTTTAGTAAAGTAGTTTTTCCACAACCAGATGGGCCCATGATTGATAGAGATTCACCTTTCTTTACAGTTAGGTCGACTCCTCGAAGAGCATTTATCTTGATATCACCTAGATCATATGTTTTGACAACGTTCCGAAGCTCAACTGGATTACTCATAACGTAAAGCCTCCACAGGACGAATGTTTGCTGCTGTCCAAGATGGGAAAAGGCCTGCCATAATGCCAACTGAAACAGCAGCCATTAATGCAATCCCAAGAATATATGGTGAGATTATTAGTGGTATGGTGATGTTCAACCCAAGCATAGCGATGAACCACTGAGCAATATATACTCCAAAGAGACCGAATATACATCCTAATACACCCCCGAAGAAGCTTATCAATAGAGCTTCTGAAAGAAAGATGAATAGGATGTGCCTTCTTTCAGCCCCTACGGCCTTCAACATTCCTATTTCCCTCCGTCTCTCATGTACAGACATCATAATCGTGTTCATTATTCCCAAAGCTCCTACCGCAAGGCTTATTGAACCCAAACCAATGAGAACACCATCGATGATGTCCATGATCTGACCTATTTCACTCATGAGCTCCTCTTCTCTAGCTATGTAGGCGGTAGGATACATATTCTCAAGAATAGCTTCAATTTGCTCTCCTTGACTAGGATCATCGATCCTAACCATAATCGTATTAGCATACCCCTCCTTTCCTAACAACTTTTGTGCAGCCTCGAGAGTGATGAAACAACCAATGTTCATCTGTTCAGCACCAACTGTATGTAAAATCCCGACAACTGTAAAGGTTTGTCCAATCCCGCCCAATCCAGTGCTACTTATGGTAATTTTATCGTCGACAGATATTTCTAGATTGTTGGCAGTTGTGCTTGTGAAAATTATTGATTCGTCCTCTTCAGGTTCCAACCCCCTTCCATATTCATAAGTTACATGATACAGACTAGCTACCTCAATCGGATCGATGCCAACAATCATCGTTGGTTGCTCATCAATATATACCATCGTCATTATTAGAGGTATAGAGGCATTTACACCAGGTACTTGTAATACATACTCTTGAACATATTCAGGTATGTCAGCGCTACCGTCTCTACTGCTTATAATGACACCAGCTCCAAGCATCTCATTAAGAGTTGTTTCAATTTGATACCTCATCCCATATCCTAATGTCATCAAGGAAACTATAGCTGCGATGCCAATGATAACACCCAGTATGGTTAGAGCTGACCGGAACTTCCTTCGTCCAATACTTCGTTTTGCCATTCTGAATGAAAATCTTAAAGTCTTAAACAACAAATCCCACCATTATAATAATCTAGTATATATCAGAATCTTATATATATAACTATTATACATATAATTTAAGAAAGGTGTATGTGGTGGACTCCACAACAGAAGAAATAGCTTCCTTTTGGAAGAGTCAGATGCAAAAGGGCTATTTAAAACTTGCAATATTATTCACTTTAAGTAAAGGTCCATCTCATGGTTATTCGCTGATGAAAAGCATAAATGAATTTACGCTAGGCATTATTGCTCCAACTGCTGGGGGGATATACCCAGCACTAAAAGAACTCGAAAAGAGAAAGCTCATAAATGGAGAATGGGAACATGAAGAGAAGAAAATATACTACATAACAGATAAGGGCAAAGATGTTTTTAGGAAGGCAGTAGAAAAACACTATGAATTAGCTTCCTCTATTAGGAAGTGGACCCTCAAAGAACTTGCTGATCTTCAAATTATGGAAGAGGTTGAAATACCAACAGTTACTATGCCATTCATAAAACTGCTACTTTTAAACGAAAAAGCTTCGATTGAGGAAAGGATCATATCCTTAAAGAAATTGCGACAAGAATCACAACGACTTGTTCGTATGCTGAATAAAATGATAACCTTTATCGATAAAAGATTGGATGAATTGAGCAACAAAAGGAATGTATGATTATTTTTTGTTGTTTGATCTATCTGTTACTTTTTTTGACCATCATCTAATAGCATGTACTAAAGCGTTTGTAAGTTCAAGATTTGTGATAACAGGAACTCCAAACTCTACTGCTTTTCTTCTTATTAGATAGTCATCATCTAATACTTTCTTGGATTTAACTCCTTTTAACTTTAAGACATTGATAACCAGCTTTATCTTCTGATTAATTAGGTAATCAAGTATATTCGGTTTTTTCTCTTCACTTACTTTGTGCAATATTTCACAATTTATATCATTTTTAATCAAAGCCTCTGCTGTATGTTGAGTAGCATATATTTGAAATTCTTTTTCCGAAAATTTCTTTGCTATAGAAATTAAACTTTCTTTATCTCCACCTACTGTTATAAGAATCGAGTCGCCTTTTTCAGGAATGTTTAGACCTCCTGCTATCAAACCCTTTAAAAAGGCTTCTTCAAAGGTCTTTCCAAAACAAGCTACCTCTCCTGTTGAGACCATCTCAACTCCTGTAATAGGATCTGCACCTTCTAATCTCATGAAAGAGAACTGAGGAACTTTTACCCCAAACTTATTCGCTGTAGCTTCTCCATCTTTGATTCTTTTTCCTAGTATGGCATCTGCAGCAACATCCATAAGATTAATACCAACCGTTTTTGAGACGAAAGGCATACTTCTTGATGCTCTTAAGTTACATTCTATAACATATACATCTTCATTTTTTATTATATACTGAATGTTGAAAGGACCTTGAATATTCAATCTTTTAGCAATTCTTCTGGTATAGTCCCTTATGATATCTTTGACAGACTCAGAAATACTTATTGAAGGGATCGACATTGTAGCATCTCCTGAATGGATACCTGCATTTTCTACATGTTCTATTATCGCTCCAATGAAGATGTTTTTTCCATCACAGACTCCATCGACTTCTACTTCTTTGGCATTCGTAATGAATTTTGTAATAACTACAGGATATTCTTTTGATACTTTAGTTGCTTTTTTCAAGTAATTCTCTAATTGTTTTTTATCAAAAGCAACATTCATTGCAGATCCAGAAAGAACATATGAAGGTCTTATCAATACTGGATATCCTATCCTATTCGCAAATGCCTCTGCTTTTTCAATAGTTTCCAATTTACTCCATTTCGGTTGATCTATCCCTAATTCGTCAAGAATTGTGCTGAACTTAGACCTATCCTCCGCCTTATCAATATCTTCAGCAGATGTTCCTAAGACTTCAATACCATAAGCAACTAGTTTCATGGCTAAATTATTAGGTATTTGACCGCCTACGCTTACTACTACTCCGTTTGGACCCTCTTTTTCAGTTATATCTAAAACTCTTTCAAGAGTCAACTCTTCAAAATACAATTTATCCAAAATATCATAATCCGTTGAAACAGTTTCTGGATTATAATTTATCATTATGACCTCTTCGATTCCCTTTCTTTTTAAAGCCCAAGCCATATTTACACAACACCAGTCAAACTCGACACTAGAACCAATTCTGTAACAACCAGAACCAAGGACAATAACTTTGCTATTTTTTGAGATTCCTATATCATCTTCATCTCCATTATAGGTGAGATATAGATAATTGGTAATAGCAGGCCATTCAGCCGCTAGTGTATCGATTTGCTTTATAACAGGTTCTACTCCAAAAGATTTTCTTATTTTTCTTATCTCTGCTTCACTCTTATCAACTATATTGCCAATCATTTTATCAGAAAAACCAAGTTGTTTAGCTTTTTTTATGGTTTCAGCAGTTAACTTTTTCTTCAATGATCCTTGAAAATCTATAATTCCTTTAATTTTATTCAAGAACCAAGGATCAATTCCAGTCAACTTATGGATTCTTTTGATATCTATTCCAGATTGTAAAGCCTTAATGATAAAAAATATTCTTTTATCTGTAGGATTTTCTAATTCATATTCTATTATCTCAATATTGAAGAGATCATCCTTACCAATTTCTATATCATCGACATCCATCAATTCTTTATCTATATCAAGCATCCTGATTGCTTTTTGCAAAGTTTCCTCAAAGGTTCTACCAATTGCCATCACTTCTCCTACAGATTTCATCTGCGTTCCAATTTTTCTACTTACATCCTCGAATTTTTGGAAATCCCATCTGGGTATTTTAACTACCACGTAATCTAATGCGGGTTCGAAGCAAGCAGTAGTCACCCCTGTAACTTTATTCGTCAACTCTGGTAAAGTATAGCCAATCGCAAGTTTTGCAGCGATGTACGCTATGGGATAACCGGTAGCTTTTGATGCAAGGGCTGAACTTCTTGATAAACGAGAATTTACTTCAATCACTTTATATTTTTCAGAGTTAGGGTCTAAAGCAAATTGTATGTTACATTCGCCTATAATTCCTAAAGCCCTTATGACTTTAAATGCAATCATTCTTAAAAGATGGTACTCTCTGTTAGTCAAAGTTTGGGAAGGTGCAATGACGATACTGTCGCCTGTATGGACTCCCATAGGATCGAAATTTTCCATATTACAAACAATTACACAATTATCTTTACAGTCTCTCATTACTTCATATTCTACTTCTTTCCATTTTCCGATGTATTCTTCTATTAAAACTTGTTTTATTCTACTATGAGCAAGTCCTCTAGTTGCGATTTCGATCAATTCTTCTTTATCACTTGCTGCTCCAGAACCTTGTCCACCCAATGTATATGCAACTCTTACCATAACTGGATAGCCTATCTCATCGGCTGCTCGCACTGCTTCAGAGATAGAATTCGCCTTCTTACTTCTAGGTATTGAAATGCTATTTTCAATCATAGTCTTCCTAAAGAAATCTCTATCATCTGCGATCTTTATTGCTCTTATTCCAGTTCCTATGACTTTTACATTCCAATTATCTAAAATTCCTTTTTCAGCTAATTCTACACCACAATTTAATTGATTTTGACCGCCGTTTACTAAAAGTTTTCGATCTTGTGTTTCTTTTTATATAATTTTTTCAACAAAATCTTAATTAATAGGAAGAAAATAAACTTTATCAACAAATTTTTTATCAGTTTGAATTGTGGCTATATTTGGGTTGACAAGTATAACTTGTATCCCCTCTTCCTTTAAAGCCTTTATCGCTTGTGCACCTGAATAATCAAATTCCCCAGCTTCTCCGATCTTTATAGCTCCACTTCCTAAAATTAGAACCTTTTTTATCCATTCAAACTTTGCCAAATCTTTTCGCCTTTTCTATGAAATAATCGAATAAAGACCCAGTTTCATAAGGACCAGGTGATGCTTCAGGATGGAACTGAATCCCAAATACAGGTTTCTTTTTGTGTTTTATACCTTCTACGGTTTTATCGTTCACGTTCTTGAACCATATATCGAATCCAGTTTCTTTTAAACTTTCATCTTCGACGACATATCCATGATTTTGAGTTGTTATATAACACCTTTTATTAGATACATCCATACAAGGATGGTTCTGACCCCTGTGTCCAAACTTCATTTTATAGGTATCTGCGCCTGCTGCAAGGGCAAGAATTTGATTGCCTAGACAGATACCCATAACAGGAATATTGGTCTCTATGATTTCTCTAACTGTTTTTATAGTCTTTTCACATTTTTTCGGATCTCCAGGACCATTTGAGATTACAACTCCAGATGGATTCAATTTT
Organism: Candidatus Methylarchaceae archaeon HK02M2; assembly: GCA_024256165.1. Taxonomy (NCBI): domain Archaea; kingdom Thermoproteati; phylum Nitrososphaerota; class Nitrososphaeria; order Nitrososphaerales; family Candidatus Methylarchaceae; species Candidatus Methylarchaceae archaeon HK02M2. The sequence goes on along the minus strand of JAKLZG010000068.1, from coordinate 26,093 downwards.
AAAATATTTTCAACAGAATAATCATAAGGAACCCTAACAACATCTACTTTACGTTTTAAAAGATTTCTTAATATCCCATATTTGGTACCACAATCGATCATAACAATTTTTATCGATCTTCCGAAGTTATATTCGATCGGTTTTTTTATTGTAACTTCTCTTACCAAATCTCGCTTATTAGGGTCTTCAATATTTCCTAATTCTGTCATAATTTCTTTGTAATCGATCTCTTTTGCTATTTTTAAAATGCCAAGCATTGTACCTTTAACTCTTATCTTTTTTGTAAGCTCTCTTGTATCAATGCCTTCAATGCAAGATATTTTTTGCTCATACATCCATTCATTTAATGTCTTTTTGTATGACCAGTGGCTTGGATTTTGGGCTAATGAATATATCGCATAGCCTTTTACTTGTATCCTATTGGACTCAAAATACAGGGGGATTCCAAATTCATCAGTAATTGAATATGAAGGTACACCATAATTTCCAACTAAAGGATAAGTTTGAATTAATATTTGTCCAAAATAAGAAGGATCAGTCAAAGATTCAGTATAACCAACCATTCCTGTGTTAAAAACAACTTCCCCAGAAACTTTACGAGGATAGCCAAAACCAGAACCATTTATTATTGTTTCATCTTCTAAAGCCAATACGGCTTTAATCAAAATCTGCACCTTCAGATGATTTTGAGTAAAATCCATAAGAGGAGTTTCCTAGTAGAATGCTTTGGTAGAAAAAAGATGCTTTCCCCTTTCTTCTAATCGTAGTTAGATTATATGTTCCGGTTTCTAACAATATTTATTGCTACACCTTACAAAAGCAAAAAATGTTGATTAATAAAGTTTTTTATTATATGATTTTGAACCTAACAACAACTTTCCTGAGGCAACACTTCAAACAAGGAGTTTTTTTTAAAAATACAATTAAAAAAGCCTAAATTATTCCTACTTATCTCCTAAGCTGCCTACTTCTTAAATTCCTAAATATGTAATTCTGGAAAGCTTCTTTAATGATCTCATATCTACTCTTGGAGTAATAAATTTTTGTTTTCATCACTTCTTTTAAATAGATAGAAAGCCACCATACTTAAAATTAGAGCACAAATACCAATAAAAAATATTGGCAGAGAGTATGGACCATATCTATGGCTTATAATACATGCGCCAAAACAATTATGTTCATAATAATAAAGATAAGCAATTAAGCCAGAAATGGATAATGATCCTCCAATCCCAACTAACACAGCCCCTAAGTATTGCCAGTAGGAAGAACGCGTAATTCACACCCCCCATGAACTTAAATTAATTATGTACTTCATTAAAACCACATTACAATATAAGTAAGCAGAGCATATAGAAAGAAACGATTGCAGTAAATACAATTATCCATATTATTTTACTATAATCGTAAATGTTCTTTCCGTTTATTTCTGGCATTGGAATAATGTAAACGAGAGCGAATGTAAGACTTATTATTAGCCCGACATTCCCAATTAAAGTTAAGCCATAGACAAAGAGTGTATAAAAAATAATTGCAAAGATAAATGGGACAAATACTGCTGTCAAAGATACCAAACCTAGTGAGCGTAATGTAAACTTCCGCGATTGATGACGTATTTGACTTGGCCATGAGAAAGGAGTATTAAAGATAAATGTTGAAATTAATAATGAGGCTATTCCCATGTACCATAAACGGTATTCACTCCAGACACCTTGGCTTTTAGCAACTACTCCTACAGCAATGTTTCTGACCAATTCAATAACTATACTTATCATTAGGATAGTAGGTATTATGAGAAAAATTTGGTCTAAAGTTTCTGCCCAAGCATAAGAAAAAGTAATTGTTAAGACTGTTAAAGACACAGCGAAAGAAAGTATTTCTTGTTTTGTCAACATAAAAGAAGTATCGGCTTTATTTTCAATAATTTTCTTGCGCTTTGAAGAAATGAATACAGTCAACCATCTTTTAAAAGTGTCAGGTAAAAGAATACTTATATCAATATATGAAGTCATTCCTGAAATACCAACAGTTAAAACGCCTGCAGCCAAGGCCCCTTCAACGGGAGGTGCCCAGGTATATTCTGGCTCTGGTTCTGGCTCTGGTTCTGGCTCTGGTTCTGGCTCTGGTTCTGGCTCAATGTACAACATCTGGCTTATTGTATTTACTATCTCAGTTGTATTAGAAACAATGCTGATCCATCCTGGTTTTGAGAAGGGTGGCGCCAATATTCCTGGTTGTGGATATACAGCGTAGTTTTTGTACCATTCGCTTGTTAAATCAGATATAGGATAGGTTATCGTACTAATCCCTTCTATATCCAATTCATCAAGCCCTTCACCTACCGCATTGTTAATGACAGCTATCAAATCATCACGAGCATCAATCATGCCGTCTCCGTCTAGATCGATTGTCGCGTTATAGTTTCTTATATTAGGTACGTTGTCGATTGCTAAATTAAACGCCTGTTTATTAGCAGTTTTAAAATTTGGAGAGTTACTGATTTCCTTCCACCCAAGGTATAATCCATCAGGTGTTGCAGTTCTACCATCGCTCTTAGTTATTAAAAGAACCTGTTGAACTATCGCCATATAATTGTCGCTATCTATGATTGTAGGTGGAATTTCGGTCTTCGCATAACCTTCGGCACTTGAGTAACCAAATTGAACTATTGTCAGTTCAAATGAGCCGTCTTTTGGCATTGTATTATTTATTACTCTTACTAATGCCTCTTTAATAGAATTCCATTCATTATTCTTTAGACTATATGAGCCGTCTATAACTAAGCATAACTGAGTTTTAACCGTATTATTGGCACTTGTAAAAGTTAAATTCACCATAAACATACTAAGCAATAATAATAAGATTAGAAAAAAACGTGCCTTCATGATTCTTAACTCCATTTTATTAACATAAATATTAATTTTTCTAAACAGATTTTAAAATAAAAAATAAGTTTTTACATTCACTTTTCATAGAATAATTAATAATATCAATGACAATTTAATTTCCTTAGCTCTGGATGAGTAGAGAAGTTCTTCAATAATATCTTCAAGCACATCATTTGCGCTCAAAAGAATCCATGATAGGTATGGTGGAGGGGATAATTAAGGATGACTAGGGAGTATGAGGGAGGGCGGTAGGGGATGGTCAGGGAGGGTCAGGGAGAATGATGTTTTCTTAAAATCATTTTTTTACTATAATGTAGACTATATAGTAATACTAAAAAAAGGTACTCTAAGACCTAACTAGGAATACCTGATACTCCTCCGTTATCCCTATGATCGTCTCTTGGCAACATGTCACTACCCCTCCTCCTATATCCACTAACCCTCAATCCCGTTGATAGCCCTTCTATACCTTTTCGATCTACCATTTACAGCATCTTATCAGCGATACTCTCTTTAGCTACAATTATATCACTAACAGATGTAGTTAGTGAATGTCAGATCTAGAAAAAAAGTATTGTTTCATGATCTGAAGAAGAGGGGAAGATGAAGCAAGGGATTATCCCATAGTTTCAAAATCTATGGACACTTCCTTATTTAAAGGAAATAACCATATATCTTGTAGAAGAAAAAATATGATTGATTAGGAACAAGATTCGAGGTCAATAATATTTATGAACTCCTTTTAAAAGAAGGTATAATTTCTTTAAAAAGGTCTAAAGAGAAAATGTAATTTATGAATCTTTCAACTTAAATAAATCCATACTCCGTAAAAGTGAATAAATAAAAATTGAAGCAAATGATCGATAATCGAATATCTAATAAAAAATCTAAATTAGTAGTCTTTGATATGGATGGGACACTGCTAAATGGGAGAGTTATCTACTCCATTGGAGAAAAGTTTGGAATTTTAGAGAACTTAAAAAGCATCATCAATAAAAGATTACCTCCCCTTGAAAAATCTAAGATTATAGCTAAGCAATTAGCTGGGTATAAAATTAAAGAAATATTTGAAGCAGTAAAGAAGATTCCACTAATGACAGGAGCTCTTGAAACGATTAATAAGATAAAACAGAGTGGATATCAAATGGGGATAATAAGCGATAGCTATACGATTGCTACATCTTACTTAGCTAAGAGATTCAATATGGACTTTGATATTGCTAATGAACTCGAGGTTCAAGAAGGAATAGCAACAGGACAGATTTCTATGCCTTTGGGTTGGGAAAAAGTTAATTGTGGGTGCAAACGTTCGGTATGTAAAAGATTTTTTCTAAGAAAATTTGCTTTTTTAATGGAGATTCCAATATCTAATTGTATTGCTATAGGAGATTCTTTAGGTGATTGGTGTATGTTAGAAGAAGCAGGTACAGGAATAGCTTTTGACCCTAAAGATGAAAAATTAGGCATTAAGTACGCTGATGTGGTCATAAAGGAACAGGACTTAAGACATATGTTAAATTGGATATTATGCTAATTTTCATATTAACGATATCATGAAAATTCCAGTTAATTAAAGAAGTTTGGGTCGAGCCATTTGTGGCTATTCCAATCCCCATCTCTTTGATGCAGATTATGAAGACGACTATTAGAAAAATGAATAGGGCAACTATGAAGTGGCTTATTGGGGATTATTGAGTCATTTTCTCATTGAGCATTATAAACAATTATATTTTATTTTCCAAGCTTCGATTCTTAAAAGAATTTCAGCCATTATCTTAACATAAGCTGTATCTGGTGCTACTCTCCTAATCAATGCTTCATAAAGTTTTACCAAGTTAATCAATTCTTCTGCTCTCTTTTTTTCTTTATTGGATAAAAACACCTCGATTCTTGTAGCATGTATAATACTTTCAATTAAAGCAAAAGGCGCTCGACAATAAACCCTTGGATACGCGCTTCTAATAGAATCTATCTTTTCTATTTTGCAAAGAAATCTAGCTCTATCTTTTTCTATATCTTCTGCTCCTATTATGTTCACTTCGATACATATGTCAACATATTTCTTTAATTTAGGAGCATCAATTAGATCAGATTTTTCGAACCATTCAGATGAAAATTTATTATCAAGATTCACATCTTTAAATGCTGTCTCATAATAAACTATTGGGTTAGCGGATAGATTGACTACAGCACATTTACGTAAAAGAATATTTTTGAAAGTTTGAGATTTAGTATAAGGTTTAATTATCAATTGTCGCATATCATCGGTCATAACTCCCATAGGGGCTGCATTCGGCATGCAGTCAGATCCATATGTGGAGATAATAGCTTCAAATAAACAATTTTTTATGAACCCCAGGTCAGATAAAATATTTTTAGTCGACATTTTATATACCTTTTACGGTAATGGATATCATAATTTACCTTTTCTCAAAATAAGATAGAACTTTTTCTTTCATCAATCTTATAGATTCGTTGGCATCGGATTCCATAGGAATGACTGCAACGAAGGACTTTGTGCCAAGATCGAAGAACCTTTCTATCTTTGTAATACATTCATCGGGAGTGCCATAGATGGAGAAGGCTTCTAGCATTTTTAAATCGACTGAAGAATAAGCTGATTCACGATCACCTCGCAATATTAATTCTCTGATTTTTACAGCATCATCTATTTCTATATTATGTATTTTCAAAATATTTTTCGAACATCCAGCCACTATACGAGCCACGATTGGCTTAGCTGCAAGTAATGCCTTTCTACTGTCTTCGGATATTGATAAAGGTGTAAACACCGCTATCTCTAGACAATCAATATCTTTATCAGAACTACTAACTCCTGACTTAACATGTTTTAGGGCTATTTGAAAATTCTTTGTGTGAGCAGTGTTGATAAGTACACCATCTCCTATTTTACCCGCTAATTTAGCCATCTTAGGTCCTTGAGCACCTAAGAAGATAGGAATTGACTCTGCTTTAAAGCTAAAGCCAGCACCATAGACTTTAAAAATTTCTCCCAAGAAGGTTATATTCTCTTCAGTAGTAATTCTCCTTATTATTTCGACTGCCTCTCTCATTGTCTTCAGTGGCATTTTTTGCTCAACATTAAGCATACTCATAGCGGTCTTATCGCCTACACCTATGCCACATATAACCCTTCCACGAGCAATTTCATTTAATGAGAGTAATGCTTGGGCTGTAACAATTGGATGAATGAGATATGGGTTTGTAACGCCTGGCCCTATCTTTATCCTTTTCGTATTGATGGCTATCGAAGTAAGACACGAATATGCATTTCTGTGCCTTATATGATCAGATACCCAAACATATTCAAATCCAGATTTTTCTGCAGATATAGCATATCTTGTAATCTCTGAGTAGTCATAAGCAGGTATGAATTCAATGCCAAACTTAGCCAATAATTTTACAACTCACTAAAAATAGGGGCATCTTGAAGATAATTTTTACCAGTCTTAAGGGCGATCTGAGCCTTCTGTAATTCGCTACCTATGTAAGCGGCATGGTCATAAAGTGAAACGAGATTTAGCTCTATCAATGTATGGTAAATCTCCTCTGCTTTCTTTCCTTTTACGATCAGACTGCATCCATTAAGATCGTAGCTTGGATAAAACATGGTAACGATCTCGTTTTCATCTCTGTCCAATAGTATCTTAAAGCATCCTTTCGGATCCATCTTTCTTTCTCGATCGTTCTTAGATTTGATCACTTCTACATTTCCCTCTATTCTTCTATCATAGGGTTCTTCCATCAACTTCTTTTCTTTCATAACAAGTAAATCAAGACCGAGATCTTTTGGTACAGAAGATCTTTTCTTGGACAAGAACATTAATCGGGATGCGACAGATAGCTCGTTCACACTACCTCTCGTCTTATCACTTACTTCTGTAGTTAGAAGTATACTAACCCCTAACTCGGATGCTATACCAGTGAGCAAAGCATTTACACCTATTGTATCAGCATCTAGAAGTTCTGTAACGTTCCCTACACCCATCAAAAGAGGCACATCAGGGTTCCTCCTCTTGAACTCATTAAACGCTACTAAAGAGTTTACAACCCCTAGAGAGATAATAGGGTTGAGGATCAAATCCGCTATTATATTATTCATTCCAAGTTTTCTAGCTTTTCTAATATTCTCTTCGATGAGGTTGACCTTCTCAAAGGGTTCCTCGGGGAATTGTTGTTTATCATAATTAGTTGGAATAACCACTATAGTTGAACTTGAAGCAAAAGAAGCCATCTCTTCAATATTACTACCATCAACGCTTAAGATCAAATCAGCACCTGCTGATATAGCAGCTTCAGCCTCCTTTGGATCCATTGTGTCTATACTTATTAGGGAGTCCGCTGTAGATCGAATAGCCTTGACAGCCCGCTTAGCGTCATCAGGTCTACATTCTCCCGAAATCATACCTACGTCTATAATATCTGCCCCTGATTTAACATAATACTTGGCTTTTTTTATAATCTCTTTATCGGTTAATTGAGGAGCATCAACAATCTCAGCCATTATTTTTACTGGAAAGTCTTTACCGATAGGGAGGTCTCTTATGAGTTTATTCCATGGTCTTTTTAAAAGTTCATCTTTATATCGATTTATAGTCTCAATCTCTTCAAGGGCTCTACGCTTCAGCTCCTCTTTGAGTAATTTATCAGCGGGTAATGTCTTGGATAGTTTGACTTTTCCAAGAAGATCAAGTACGAGGGGTATATCTGCAGCATATCTTGGACCTTTAAAAGTTGGGATGCCGATTTCGTCTATTAAGGACACGTTCCCAGAAATGAGTCCGGGGATGATTACTACATCAAAATCCTTAACCTTTCTTATCTTCAACTCTTGAAGTATAAATTGAGGTTTTAACAAAGCAGCTACAGATGTTGAAAGATCCATTATTTCAAACTCTACGTTACTCTCACTCGCATATTTTTTCACCATCTTCTTGGCTAACTGTCCTGTTATTAGAAGAACCCTCATTGAATCCTCCTCTATACAGTATTCTAAAGTGCATGATATCCCTTTATATTTAGTTATACTTCCATTTTTAAAATGATTTCTGGAATAATAGGTGGATCATAAAATCTTCATCAACCCTGTCTCAATGAGGTTTAGGTTAGAATTTATTCCTTGTTTAGGATCACTTAAGTGTATTTTTTACCCAAGATTTCCTTAGCTGGAAGTGTTATGCCAATGACAAAAAGCACGGCCCCAATTATAAAGGTTATAATACTGGGTGCCAAATATCCGATTACGATACGGTATCCTATCAAGCTTCCCCAAAGTATGATACCAGCTATCAGGAGGGCGTACCAGGACCATTTCTCAGCTCTGCTATAGCTCTTATGGGTTATGAGAATAATAAGTAGACTTATCAGGAATATTTCAATCCCGAATAGTCTTTTCGTTGTGAGATACAGCTCTGCCGGTTTGGGGCTGCTGGCTAAGAAATCAGACCAACTCTGGCCTGTATATGCTGCAAAATCACTCATGAACATCGATTCTGTCAGGAATATCCAAAATAGTGAAACAGCGAGGGCGTAAATCCCCATGGTGAACATGACTTTAGAGCCAATCTTAACCGATGGCGCTTGCATCTTTCTCACATGCAACATAATGTGTAAATATATTAAATTATCTAAAGTCGATTCTTGATCTTGATTTCAAAGATTTCCTGCTTAAGTTCCTGTATACCTAGTCTCAATAAGTTTGGGAATATTAGAAAAAATAGAGAAGTGGGCTTATTTCAAAGCCCTTTCTAATAATTCTTTCCATACTTTTAAGGATTGCTCGAAATCTACAATTGGGATTGCTTCGAAGCTGAGCATCAAACTATATGGCTCCTTTGCCAAGATATCGTTAAGTTCTTCATGTGATTCTACATCATAGATTCCAATTCCCTCACTTTTCCCAGCGAAGGTGTATGTAGCCAGAGATTTGCCCTTTTCTTCAAGAGCTTTCTGATATTCCATCGAAGCTGGTATTAAATCCAATGCTTTCTTCATCATTTCTGGAGGCATCGGGTTTAGGCACCACTTTACCAAGAACTTCATATTTTGTCGATAAGATAAAGGATATTGTGATAATTAAATATTAGCACTATATACCATAAGCTAGCAAAGAAAACTTAAATCATGAGTAACCTATATGGAAAAAATTTGGAGAGTGATGAATATACCTACATTCTTGGAGATCTCTAGACATTCACCTGAGAACTGCCCTGTATACAACGAAAAAGTCAAAAAAATGTTGCTGCCGGGTATAAACCAACTAGAGGGATTGTTAAAGAAACACGGAGTCAAAATGATTGGAGGCTGGTCTGTATTTACGGAACACCTAACATTCATAGTCTATGAAGCCCCTAGTTTTGAGGCTTTGCAAAAATTCGAAATGGAATGGGAAGAGATTACAAAATCGTCTTCATATATGACGACTGAAATAAAATCGGCAACAAGCATGGAAGAAGCAATGAAGATGCTGAAATAAGCCAAAAAAACAAATTAAAGTCAAATAAAACCCCCCACCTTCCTTTTTTTCTAAAAAAGGTGTAGGGACCCTTAAGGCTTAAGTCCCTTAAGAACTTAACAGGGTCCCAATAGGTTTGGAAGACAGATCTGGCATTAAAATTTGGTAGTCTATGCTGATAGGATACATTACTAAAGGTCTATTTTCAGACCTCTATTATTTAGCTAAATGTTCTGTTATTTATTGAAACTTATCATTGATCTATTTTGGCTTCTCGATTAACTTCCTTTTCTGCATTATCGTCCCATCATCATAGTGAGGCATACGAAGAACACTATCATTATTCTTTTCAATCTCGCGTGCTTCATCAGCTAATAATGCAGCAGTACGCATCATCTCATGGGAAGCAGCGACTAGTGCGGTGTACCTTTCCCATTCTTTCACCATAAAGCATCCTTCAACGCTTAAATCAGCAACTCTTCTAGCTATCTCGTATGCAGCCATAGCCTTCACTTTTGCATAAGGATTTTGAAGCCCAGAAGCTGATATTGCTATATCTTTGTCTATTATCATCTTTGGTAAATTGGGTGTCTCGCCCTTCTTATAAGCATCTATAATCTTGTCCATCTCTGAACATAGAATATTGAAGACCCCTGTTACTGACAATATTTTTATTAGGTCCGCATTGAATAGAGCCATCTCAATAGGGTCTAAGAACTCTCTCCTGGCACCAATCATCGAATCGGCCAAAACTATCATATATCCTTGACCCAATTCTTCTATCTCTTTTGTCGCTTTTTTAGCAGGACTATCTGAAATGATTATTGCGGGAATCCCTGCTTCTTTTAGCACTTCTCGAATTTTACCTGGACCTGGAAGAGCAGCATTTGGGCTAGTTGAAACAACAAAGTCTGGTTTGTAGTCAACCATATTTTTGGTGATTTCTATCGCTTGTTCAACATCCATCTTTGCGCCAGTAGTTATAACTCGTACATCAATATCCTCTCTCTCTGCTCTCTCATCAAGTAGTAGTTCGATCATAGGTGCAGAACCTATATTGCCTATTTTTACAAATCCAATCTTTACGACCAACCTATCTTTCACTCCATTGCCAACAATTAATGAAAAGTTACGATATTGATAAGCCTTATGTATACATAAAAGCTTGTTCGTATTTAAGGTCCAATATATTAAATCTCAATTTCGAGTGAAAGATAAAATCTTCGTGATTAAATATTTACTTACTTGAGTTATTTAGCAATATACATATAGTTGTTAGAAAAAAGGAGTTTTAAAAGGAAGGAATCTCATGTGATTTCGAAAAAAGAGTTGCCAGATATACATGGTAAATACCCTGAAATCAACCTCTCTTTAAATAAGGTCGGGATTGTCGGGCTAAAGATGCCTATAGGTTATATTTCACTTAAGAACAAACCTGTGATTGTAGTTCCAACATTTGATGTCTTTATTGACTTACCCTCTAGTCAGAAAGGGATACACACGTCCAGAAATTATGAGGTAATTACAGATGTCTTAAGTAAATATGTTGGCAAGATGTATAAACTTGAAGATGTTTCTGTTGCTATATCAAAGGAACTGCTTGAGAAACATGAGTATGCAACTCGATCTGAAGTAAAAGCACACGGAGAAGCCATCTTCGAACGAGAGACTCCAAAGACGAGGATTCTGAGTTACGAACCCTTTAAGATGATGGCGAAAGCTTATGCAAAAAGAAGAGCAGATGGTTCTATCAGTGCGAAAAGAATGATCGGTATTGGTTTGACAGGCATAACTGCTTGTCCTTGTGTCAAAGAGGTTTTAAAAAAGATTTCAGAAAAAGAGATTGAGAAACTTGGTATAACGACAAATAAAGTAAGGAAGATTATGAATAAAATCCCTATGGCAACTCATATGCAACGTGCCCAAAGTTCGATTATTATAGAAATACCCGATGGAGTTGAGATGGATGCCATACGGTTGGTTCAGATAATTACTGATTCTATGAGTTCATCGACTTTTGAAATTTTAAAAAGATCGGATGAGGCTGAGTTAGTACTTCGCGCAGCATTTAATTTAAGGTTCGTTGAAGATTGCGTCCGTTATATGATGTATTATGTTATAAGGGATTTTCCTGACTTTCCCGATAGTACATATCTGATGTTTAAGGTAAGGAGTATGGAAAGCATACATCAACATGATATGGTCGCTAAGAGGAAAACAACTTTGGGCGAGATAAGAAATGAACTAAATTCAAATATTGAGACTAAGTGTTAATCTATGACCACCGAGGAATCTGCCAATAGATATTTCGATAAGAGCATTACTGATAGGGAGAGGGCAATATTCGAGGGAGCGATAGCCCTAGGCGCGATATACCATCAATTTGTTGGCACACCTATCTGTAAAGATAAGAAGGTTATAGGAGCCCTAGAAGAGACTATCGGCAAGACTATGCGATTACAACCTTATAGAGAAAGCGTAGAAGTTAAGATAAATACTGATCTAATAAAAGGACAGAAAAAACATCCATATGATTATGAGACTCTTAAAGGCAAGCATTTAGATTTAAGGGTGAAGACAAGATATGGTAGTGCTAAGGCAACTGTAAGAATGAGATACATTCCTAAGATAGATTTTACGCTTATGTATATAGAGAAATTGGAAGAAGTTTAGACACATATTTAGGAAAGTATAATAGGAAATAGATTGCTTTTAGACTTTTTGTAAAAGCTATGGATGCCCCATTAGCCTTCATTATTGCCAGTACAATAGTTATAATCGGCTTTTTAGGTAACTACTTCTTTAAGAGGACAGGGATACCAGATGTCATAATATTGATCTTAATTGGCTTTCTAGTTGGACCGGTTCTCAACTTGATAGATAGATCAGGTTTTGAAGGTGTCGCACCAATTTTCACTCCTTTAGCTATCGCAGTTATTCTCTTTGATGGTGGTTTAAATCTAAATTTGTATGGTGTTCTAAAGGAGAGCCCCAGGGCAATTGTTCTTGCCTCTTTGAGTATTTTAACATCAATAATAGCTACATCTATTTTTACAGTTTTGGTTTTTGAGTGGGAACTTATGCATGGTTTACTTTTAGGTGCCATTATAGGCGGTTCAAGCTCAGCTATCGTAATTCCGCTTGCATTTAGGATTAACGTTAGCCAAAAGGTCTCAACCTTACTTAGCCTAGAATCCACATTTACAGATGCGATATGTATAGTTGTAGCTATAGCCATTCTACAGCTCATGACATTTCCAAGTCAAACTGAAGATGGATTCAACTTAATAATAAGAGGCATAGCTTCGGGCCTTTCTATTGGAATCGTAGTTGGCTTTATCGGAGGGATATTGTGGCAGAGAGTTTTAAGTAGTTTTACAGATGAGCCATATGGAGATATTCTTACTCTCGCCTTAGCTCTATTGATTTATGGATTTGCTGAAGAAATAGGTGGTACTGGAGCTATATCTGCTTTGGTCTTTGGACTTGTTCTCGGGAACGAGATTAAAATTTCGGAGACGATTCATATTGGCCATCGAGTTGAAACCAATAAGATGATGAAAAGATTTCACTCGGAGATCTCATTTGTTATTCGGACTTTCTTCTTCACATATATGGGCATTATTCTTTTATTCAATAACTTATACCTTATTTTAGTGGGCGTAGCTATTTCATTTCTTTTGCTCTTAATTAGGTATGGAGCTGTTTTGTTTACTACCATCAAAGCACCTATTTTAAAGATAGATAGAAGCGTCTTAACAGTCATGTTACCACGCGGTTTGGCCGCGGCTGTACTTGTAGAATTACTTGTAGAATCTGGAATAGAAAATGCTATACTTTTTAGAGAAATAGTACTTACAGTCATCGTATCTACTGTATTAATTTGCACAGTAGGTATATACTTTCTGAAAGCCCGTTACTATCGTGAAAGCAGAATTCAGAAACCTGAAGAGATTCTATGATTTAATATAGTTTAGAATAAAAATAATCAAATACAACTAATTTTCTGAATAGATGGTGAGAGCCAACATGAATGCCTTGAAGCTGTTGGTCAGTATAAATGAAGTTGACGAGGCCATAGATGCAATTAAAGGAGGAGCAGATATCATAGATGTAAAAAATCCAAAAGAAGGTGCGTTAGGTGCGAACTTCCCTTGGATAATAGCAAAAGTAAAAAATATCATTGGGCAGAGAGCTCAGATAAGTGCAACGATAGGAGATATGCCAAACCTTCCAGGAACGGCCTCTCTTGCAGCATTGGGAGCTGCATTTTCAGGCGCAGATTATATTAAAATCGGTTTATTTGGACCGAAGTCTTTTGATGAGGCACTTTATATGATGAGTAACGTAGTCAAGTCTGTTAAGGGTTTTAGCTCTAGAGTGAAGGTAGTTGCCGCAAGCTATGCCGATTATGTGGAATTCGGTGGAATAGATCCTCTACTACTGCCAAGTATAGCATTTAAAGCTGGAGCAGAAGGAGTGTTGATTGACGTTAAAAATAAAGGAGAATCAAATCTATTTAACTTTCTTAATCCATCTCAAATACGCCTTTTTGTCAATGAATCACATAAACTTGGTCTGATAGCTGCATTGGCTGGAAAATTGGGCAAGGAGAACATAGTTCAAATTCAAGAACTGGGCGCCGATATTATTGGTGTAAGGAGGGCGGTTTGTAACAATCACAATTTCCATATTGGAAAAGTTCAGGAAGTTCTCGTTTCTGACTTTTTAAAAATAATGAAGTTGCTTTAAGTTACTAAAATATTAATAAACTAATCTTCTTTGCTTGGACGGATTAAAACGATTGGACGATGCTCGACTCTATCTAGCATCCCCCAAGTAACCTTCGTAAGGTCCACACCAAACTTTTCTGCAACATCCCATGCTGTCCTCCCTGCCCCCGATCTCCTTACTTTATGGGCAATTTGTGAGATATCTAATGCTTCATCTAGGTCCATATTGGAGCTAACAGCTAAGGGTGTTGCCCTATACTTGAGCCTTAGGCTTCTCCCAATAATATAGTTAATAAAAGCTCCTTTGGAAATAATGCCTTTCATCGGTCTTGGGAGAGGTGTGAAGTGCAAATTATACCAAGAATAAGTCATATCTGTATCGACAATCATTATACTTACCTTTTTTCCCGTAATTCTCTGAATTTGAAATTCAATTTTCTCTAATTCTAAATAGGGGTCTTCTAGAGGCAAGCATGCATAGGAAAAAGGGAGGTTGCTTACATCTATCCCTCCTTCTGATCCATGCCTTAAAGATTGTAAAAATCCCGCGTACATAAGTGCCACTTGCTTATGTGCCGCCCCTTCCTTTTTAGGATACCTCCGAAGACGATAGACATTCTTTAACTTTAAATGGCATATTTTTGCTAATATGTATCCCCATATGTATCTCATCCAAAAATGGGATAGGAATTTAGCGAGCAAACTTGGTTTAATTTTGCTTTCATCGATCAAACTTCCTTTTGCAACGGATATTGCCTTCTCAGATAATGTTAAAATATCCCCATCTTCAATCTTATCGATTATTGAGTTTGTTATGATGTCAATATAATCGTCGCCGGGTTTCCAATATTTTGTTTTTATTGGTATCGCTATATAGCGCATAAAATGGTGCACCTCCTACGGAATTATTTTTGTGTAAAGATCTTTTCTACCATCTAATACGCTCTCAATTCTTACAGGATGATTTCCATTTACTACATAACATACAAGTTGATTTTCAATGAGAATTTTTGGAAGAAATCTATCTACACAACTTTCCATATTTTCATTTAATAATTTCTCTGCAGAAATCCTTTTGAAAATCTTTGCTCTGCATTTTTTTTTAGGGTCTGCTGTGAAGATTCCGTCAACATCCTTTACTAAAAGGAATTTTTCAGCCTTTAATGATGAAGCTATCATAGCTGAAATAGAATCTGAAGTTACATTCCATGAATGTTCTATAGAACCTAAGGAAAACATGATCTTTGATGGGAGAATGATGGCCAATCCTTTTTTATATTCTAAAGCTTCATCAAAACTATAAATCAGAATAGCTTCTCTTATGATATCCTTTAGAAGCAATCCGTATTGATCCATTGCTAAGATGCTCATTTTATGAGCGATATCATCTGACAGTTTAAATTTATTATAGAAATACCTCACAGTATCTGCAAAATCTCCCCCTCCAGGAACAATAATTATATCATGTTTTTTGGAGATGAGACTTAATTTTTGGCATAACCGAACTAGACTGCATTGGTTTTTAGCCAAGCTACCCCCTATTTTTATTATTGAGACCATTCTATCTCTTTTGCTCCTTGATTATAAGCTACTATCGATGCTACAGCTACAGAAGGGGTAACGATAGATGCATCTTTACCTATAATCTGTGCTAGGTCAATAATATTCTTAAACCCTAACTTTTCTCCTAATCTTCTGCCCAGAAAGTCTCTCCCAATCCCGGTTATGACAAGAGATATATTATTCTTAATTAAGGGTTTTATCGAATCATACACCTGTGTAAGTCCATCTGCTATTTTGTCCAATTGTTTTCTATGTACATAATCGGCAATGGAAAATATATCATCCTCTTTTAGCATGTATGTATCTGCACATACCAATCTTGATAATCTAGAAAGAGCTTCGCCCCGAGTCTTTCCCCTACCGTCTGCTGTTTCAGTTATATAATCGTCTTGTTTTAAGTTCCCAAGAATAAGGTGTACATCTCCAGAGAGCGCGAAAAGCTCTGAGGATACCCTTGTTTTAAGCCCTTTTACTAGAATCTTCTCAACGATAGTTGCGACATTTGTCCTAAGTGCACCGCTATATACAAGTTCCCCAGTTGCAAGTCTATCCAAATCGGTTTTTCCTATCGCCATAACTTCTCCGTTAATGATAGGGATTATGTCGGTGGTAGTACTACCAACATCTAAAAGAATACAGTCTTTTACCAATTTAGAAACCATCCAAGCTGTACCAGCCCAGTTTGCGCTGGCTACCTTCAAATGTTCTTCTTTGGCTTTTTCAATAGTTAAAAGATGAGCGTTGACATCTAGCACAAATATCAATTCTTCAGGGAAGACTTCTTCAATACAATCTAGTATATGGCTAACACCATCTTTTTTTGTTATATAGATATCAGAAAGCTCAGCAGTCATAGTCACACCAATAAAATCAACGTGGGAGTCTCTAACTAACTTAGTTTTCAACTTCTTTAACGTAAAGGGTAGCTTCTCTTTACCCTTAATCCACAATGGAAAATAATGTCTAATTGTTTTAAGAACATATGCTTTCTTCTCCCGAATCTCCATTAATGTAGCTTTAATATTTGCTCCACCAATATCCCATCCAATGATCTGCATTTACTTCACATCTGATTCAACTATTCTTCGAAGACGGTTTTTTACTTGTGTAAATTTAATTTTGGCTTCTTTAATGTCCCTTCCTTTTGTAATGTAAAATGCATAGTTATTATTATTGATAGGAAACGGAGGTGCTAAAACTTCTTTCATCTTGTAAGTTTCTTTAAGCAAATCTTTATTGATTAATGGTAGAATCTGTTTTGAGAAGAGAGCGCATCCAGAAGTGTTGAAATCTCCTGGCAACCTATTTTCAAGAGAAGCCTCAACCATCATTTTAGCTACGTTCAGATTAGATACCTCCCTTAAACCCAGATAAGATACTGTCAGACGGGGGTTAATTTCGATCAATACAGGTCCACTCTTTGATAAGACAATATCCACTCCTACATAACCTCTCAATCCTCTGAAAAGTTCTACAGCCCTTTTTGCTGTATATAATGCAACTTCTTTCAATGTGTGATCCAAAGGAACTAAACCACCAATATATTCTGAGATTTTTCTAGGTCGATTAAGGGCAATCATCTGAAGATTCAAAGTGAGAGGTACTGCTTTCCCTTTATTTGAAATTAGACTGACGCTTGCATGGACGCCCCTTACCAACTTTTGTATTAGGTATGTACGAATACCAGCTTCCATCATTATCTTGTTTATTGCCTTTGGCAAATGGAAAACATCATACAAGATGCTTAATCCACAACAACCGATGCTCTCTATAGGCTTTATAACGAGAGGGAAATCCATCTCTTCAACGATTTTTTGAGCTTTTTCTAATCCTTCATCAATTTTAACACATCTAGTCTCCGGTACTATAAACCCCCTATCTTCCAATTTTTTATAAAGTCTCAATTTGTTACTTACACTTACAATCGAAGGTATTGTGCAATTTATTGATGCAACGCCTATCTCTTCGCTTAATCTTAAAAGATCAATGAGTATGCAATCTGATTCTGGCGCTATCAAGAATGAAGCATCACTATCTTTTAACAAATCTTTAAATTTGATTTTAAATTCTCTATAAGAATCTGTTACGTAAATCCTATCTGCTTTCAAAGGAGGTTGAAATTTAGCAAGCCTTGAGTCTAATAAGGTAGAGGTGCAATAGCCTGCTTCTTTAAAATCTCTTAAAACTGAGTGAAGCATGCTATAGCCTTCACTTAATACGCTTGAGGACAATGTTCTTTCTGATAAACCACCGCCAGACAGATACTCTACAACAGCAATCTTCAAATTGTATTTTTATTAAATTGTTCTGGTAAATGAGGGTTATCATTTATCTAAACAGTTCAGGTTATATCCTTCTTAAATGAGAGAAATTGTGTTCCTTATTATTATAGATGGAATTTTTACCAATACTTGCAACTATAGTATTGATTAAATTACTTCAATGGTTCACAAATTTTTTCCAAACTCTCAAGACTGAATCTTGTATTAGCACAACCATTTTTTGTAAGAAAAATTCCTTGTCCAACTAGATTTACCTTTTTGAGATATTCCATACCCAATTTAAGTTCTTCACAACAAGCAACTCCGATAATTCCTTCATAATTTTTTTTAAGTAGTTTGGGGATACAAGAGCTTCCTGGTATGACATAAACGTCATAACCTCTTTTTTCTGCTAAAATTGTTGCTTGATTAACAAGACAATCATAAGAACAATGAGCACAAAAAAAAGATGGAACTTCAGGGTTGAAACGAGCTTGACATCTATTATCCATAAATTTTCTTGAACAATGAGGTAAGAAAATAGCCCTTTTACTAGTTTTTAAAAACCTCTCTTTTTCAGTAAGATTATTTATATAAACATCTATCAAGTCTCCGACAATTATTAAAGCGTCAGAGATATTTAACCCAGTCATCTCTCCAATTCGAAATTTCTCAACCAAATATTGTACTTTTTCTCCAATTTCTCTATGTAATTTTCTTTTATTGGAAAATTTAGCAAGTTCTTGAAAAAATGATTGAGATAAGTGTGATAAATCGAATGTAAACTTATATGGCATACTTAGTTATCCCTTGTCAAACAATATTATAATGCGTCAGCAATTTAAAAAATCCACATAAATAAAAGTTTATACTGTAAAAATAAACAAAGACTAAGGAAATATTTCTTCCTCAGGCATGCATTTCTTGTGGATCCATCTCTCCTTGTACTTGACTATCTCCTGACCTACCTTAATGTCACCCTCACATTCTGAGCACTTTGTCTTATATCTGGCTCGCACAAAAAACCCCCATATTTCTTATTTTCCTTTAGATGAGCTATCTTCATTAAATTGATGTTTAACCTCTTTCATTCACAAATGATGTGTCAATTTTACGGGTTAAGTAGCCAAATATAATAATTGAGAACCAACGCAAAACTGACCCAAAGTATATATGGAAGTAGCAGGGCTCCCGCCTTTTTGGAGATCCTAACAAACGCAATTATTGTCAAAGCAATTGTAATCCAAAGCACAATTATAATAACAAAACCGTAAAATATTGAATGTAGCCCAAAGAAAATGATTGACCACAACATGTTTAACACTAGCTGAATTATAAAAATAAAAATCGCTGCTTTTACCCCTTTGGATTCTAGCCCCTTAATCCATATTAAATACGCTGAGACGCCCATGAGACCAAAGAGAATTAGCCAGACAGGGGCAAAAAGCCAGTTTGGCGGATTAAAACTCGGCTTCTGAAGCGAAGCATACCAAGTAGGAATCGACGGAGATGTAAATACTGAACCAACAACACCCGCTAACTCACACAGCACGATACTTATGATAAGTTTTCCAACATTCCCAAGGCGCATCTAGACACCTACAATATGTTCTCCCACTGCCTTTTTAAAACAATCGAAAATTTGTTATAAGAAAAGGCCAACTCACAATCCTATGACTCTTGGGCGCAATAGTTATTATAAATTTGTTCGAATCCCTTTACGTTACGCCACACAGTCTAAAAACTCACTTGTTTTTAGACCAAATTGAGCAACAAAAAATTCAGGAACTACTAAGTATCTGTTGCTATCTTCTAGGCAATAATGACGTACATGCTTTAAATTATACTCTTTAAAGTCTTTAATACAAAGATAATTTTACCTGAGAGGATAGATATGGCTGAACTACAGTGGGTGATTGAAGTACGCTGCGTCAATGCCCTCCTAGCTCAAATCAAGGTAGGAGAGAGAGGTCAACATTTTATCATTGATATTCCAGCAGGAGATTTCGATCCCTCTGAATTTGCGAAGTTTATAGAAGCCGTAGAAGTAGCTAAAGATCTGGGCAAGAAGCATTATGAAAAGACAAAGACGAAAGCTCACGTAACCAGTCACGATACTGCATCGGCATCGGATGTAAAGATAATTGAGAAAAGAGAACTGTATGACATACAGCTACTGAGTACTGGTGAACTAGCCTTGGTCACCATAACGACACCACAAAAATTCTTTGCCCCCTCTGAGCTTAACCGATTCCTACAAGACCTTAAAAAAGCTCAACAGAAGATGGATAATTTAAGGGAACTCTAACGCAACCATCTGAATCCAAACATTTTAAGTGATTCCCGTAAAAAAACTTCCGATAATATGCTAATAGATTGAGATAAAAGATAATTCATGAAAGTAGTAAAAGCTTGAGGTCAATCGGATTCCCCTGAATCAATCTAACATCGTATTCATATCGCAAAAACACAGCATAAATAAAGGTTTACTAGTAAAAAGAACTTACAAAATGAGAGTAATTCCTGTTATTGACATAATGGGTAAATTAGTAGTTCATGCCGAGTATGGTAAAAGAGAAAAATATCGACCATTAAAGAGCTTTTTATGTAAAACTTCTTCTCCGATGGATTTAGCTCTCGCTCTAAAGTCGAATTTTGGTTTTAATGAATTGTATATCGCAGATTTAGACAGCATTTTAGGACGTAGTCAGAATATCGAGATTCTGCGTCAGATCTCTGAATTAGGTGGTTTAGAGGTCATGGTCGATTCAGGTATTAATAATGTATTAAAAGTTAAAGAACTTTTTCAAGTTGGCATTTCAAAGATCGTTGTTGGAACAGAAACTCTGAAAAGTATTGAGAATTTAAAAGATATTCTTGAATTCGCTGGATATGAAAATGTTGTAGTTTCAATAGATATTTTGAATAAGAAAATCTTCTCGAAGTGTAAAAGCATAGCAAGACTGAGTCCCAAATCATTTACAAAAAAACTAGAATTGATAGGTGTAGAGGAAGTTATCGTTCTCGATCTCTCGAAAGTAGGGAGTGGATCAGGGGTAAATATCGAGTTATCAAAAAAAGTCGTGAATTCTGTGAGTGTTCCCGTTATTTTTGGAGGTGGTGTTAATAGTATCGAAGATATTATTGAACTACAGAAATGTGGTATATCTGGTGTACTGGTTTCTACAGCTCTACATACTTCAAAGATAACGAAGAAAGATCTTATGGGACTATAAGCTATTTTACAGTCCCAAATAGAGTCTAATATGCTTAAACTATGTGTTTATCCGTAGTGTGCGGCTATGGGTGTAGATCTCATAATGTATCTTTCAGGTATCTTAAAGTTCTGCATCGACACCGTATAGTAGTCATCAAACTTACCAGCCAATTCGCTCTCCATCGCATTCATTAGATCGCTAGGTACATTAGGCTTGACCCAGTATACCCTTCCATCGATAGATTTGACGGTCTCTCCGTCCTTTACTACTATTTCTCCTTCTTTGATGGTAAACATGGCCTTACTGAAGGCTTTTCGTAATTGTTTGTAATCCTTCGATGGATTTATCTCTTTAGGATCCATATCATATATGGAGATATCTGCATCTGCACCGACTCCAAGATGTCCTTTATCCTTCAATCCTAGTATCTTGGCGGTTGCTGCCCTAGTCGTTGTAGCTATCTCGTAAAATGAATATTCACGATCCATACTTTCTAAGTTAGTTTTGGATTTTGCTCTTTTTGGGATTTTGTTAATAATCCTT
This sequence comes from Candidatus Methylarchaceae archaeon HK02M2, assembly GCA_024256165.1. Lineage (NCBI taxonomy): Archaea > Thermoproteati > Nitrososphaerota > Nitrososphaeria > Nitrososphaerales > Candidatus Methylarchaceae > Candidatus Methylarchaceae archaeon HK02M2. The sequence goes on along the minus strand of JAKLZG010000068.1, from coordinate 4,412 downwards.
TGCCTAGCTTCTTTACTCATCAGCCAAGATAGTAATTTTGGATAGTTGGTGAAAGGCCCGCCATTTGGATGATCTGTTGTAATGAAGACTCTCCAAGGATCTTTAGCAAATAAAGCTAATTCCAAACCGATTGCCCACATTACTGCATGGACGAAGTTATTCCTTTTATAGTGCATTGGTACAATACCTGCGCCAGACTCAACTTCTACATCAGCATTTGTCCATTTATTTTTGGTAAGTCGATAAAGTCGATACTCGAAAGGTCCATCACCTGTCATCGTAGTTGTATTAGTGAAAATAACTTGTCCTAGATCCATAGATACATGTTTATTGGCATTAACATACTTCATTATTTCATAGGCACCAGATCTGAAATTTACCCAGTCTGAGCCACCATATCCATTGAATTGAACGTGAGTCATATGAATTATTGGCTTGTCTCCATCAGCGAGATCCTTCACACAGTCCATTGTTTCTATTGTTGTCTGATAATTACCAGGTGTACCTAGACCATTTGGATGGACATGTATTGGATGAGGCAGATTTAGGAGCTTATTTACCTTACATAAGCCTCTTATTATATCTCTAGACGTTATTCCAAAGCGTGGGACTTGTTGATCCATTGTTTGTGGTCTACCCCACAATATGTCCAGAAACTCCACATCTCCCCATTTCCAAGCCTCAACAGCTCCTGGGTCTACAATCTTTATTGCATAACCCTTTGTCGCATTAAGAACCCAAGCGACATAAGCTGCGCATTCATCAAGTTTGTTTTCCATCAAATACTCCCAGACAAACCAATTATTTCCGAAGAGTACGAAACAAGATTTATCGAGAATAGGTATATCTCTGAATTCATGATGGCAATGCAACATCTTTATGGGTGAATTTGCAGGTTCTATAGCAGTAGTGTAGCCCATCTCAGCGTATCTGTATCCCATTACAAAGCTTGATGGGGTTGAATAACCTCCTCCTGAACGCTTTATTTGAGTCTTGGGTGCGACATCCCCATAGTGATCTTCCGGACGCAGTATTCTTCCGGTATTCATCTTTGGTCCTGCTATATGAGTATGCACATCAACTCCTCCGGCCATTACAAGCTTATTCGATGCATCTATCATGTATGCCTTTGATTCATCGACCATATCCACTATCTTATTATCTTTAATAGCGATGTCCATAACTTCTCCATCGATCTTATTAATAGGATCGTAAACTACTCCATTTTTTATTAATAATTCCATTTATATCACCCCCTCATAGATCTTATCTTTTCCAATATCATACTTATTATCTCTTCATCAGAGTATATCCCTGGTGGAGGCTCAAGGACCTTTTTGAGTCGCAAAGGAACAGCATCCATTCTATAGGCTGAACCTTCAGCTTCTATCCCTGTAAAAGCGGAGGGTATCACAATATCTGCAAGAAGAGAGCTAATAGATGGATGGGGGTCTATGACAGCAAAAGGTATTTTACATAAGTTTCGAGCTATTTCTTTTGGGAAATGTGCAACGGGGTCAGAAGCGATTATAAGTGCTGCATCACACTCCCCTCTTCGTAAAATATCCACAAATGAGGTCTCTCCAGGGTTATACCATGGATAACCATGGCTTAAATCTACAGCATAAGCATAGCCTGTCTGCCAAGCAGTTACTTCATTCATACCAGTTACGTTATAATGTCCTCTCATAGGAATTATACTGAATTTTGCCCATTTATTCAGATCACGAACTAAGGAAACAGCTGCATCTATGTTTCGTTCCTTTCCTCGACTCATAGTGAGACCTAGTCCAAAGAATATGATCCCGAATTCACAGTTTCTCAATAATTCAGCAAATTCTTCGACTTTCTCTATCGGCAAGCCAGCAACGCTTTCTTCCTCGATCTCATCAAAGTTTAAAATCACACGTAATGCAGACATAAGTTCAAAGTCCTGACCAGGTTCAATCTGTAAGAAAAGATCTGCTTGTTTAGTACTTTTTGTCTTCCTTACGTCTATGATCACCATCTTCCTCTCCTCTCTTTCTTTTCTAAACCTTCCCTTTGATAAAACGCTGTATCTTTTTAGATGTCTCGGATGAGCTTCTTCAGGGTTGCATCCCCAGTATACGATCAAATCGGCCCTATGTCTGACTTCTCCAAGAGTGCAAGTAGGCATTCCTACATCGTGTAAGCCTAAGGCAGTAGGACCGTGGCATGTTACGGTTTGATTATCGATGACCCCACCGATTTCTTCGGCTAACTCTACGCCTAAACCTTGAGCTTCACAACTCGACAAGGCCAAACCGTAAATAGCTGGGTATTCTGCATTTACTAAGATTTTGGCAACCTTTTCTACTGCTTCTTCTAGGCTAATAGGAATCTGATCTCCATCTTTCTTTATCAAAGGTGATGGGAGCCTATGTTTATGGAAGTTTAAGAATTTAGTAGCTGAGATTGAACATGAATTTTTTACTTTCTTTATTTTATTGTCCTCAACTGTAACGATAATATCATCACATACGCATCCACATATCGGGCATACTACATCTTCTATTACAGCCATTTTTTATTCCTCTACTAGGTTGGTCAGTAATTGCTTTATATCTAAAACTTTTTCCTCTGGAGCTGCCTCGACTTCAGCTGATGCTCCTTTAAATGTTGGCATACCTGTACTATCAGTGCTTATGCCTATAAGTGAACTCGCATAAGGTCCATAAGGAATAAAGATTATGCCAGGCTTTGGAATATGATCTGATGGAACACATTTAACAACAATGCTACCGAACTTTGTTGTAACACGTATAAGATCTCCTTCTTTTAGACCTGCATTCTCCATATCATTAGGATGAACTTCACAGATGGAAACACTTTCCTTATATCTATCAGAAGTCTTACTGACTTCCTTTCCCATACCTTGTTTTAAGCTCCTGCCAGTCAATAATGTAGCCTTAAATCCCCTCATAATTTTCAAAAAATCTAGTTCTTAACCATTTAACTATTTTTCTCTATTAGATATTTCAATTTTTTATAGATATTATAGTAAAAATTACTGATTTTTTGATGATTACTCATGTAGTTAACTTTATTTATTGATATTTATTGATATTTATTCATTAATTTTGTCTTTTATTGATGGTTAATCGGTTTAATATACTCCACTCCTTTTCCAGAGAGAGAGCCTACCAAAACACGATAATATACTTCTTGAGATCTTTTATCGACTACCTTCTCCAATTTTCCTCTCACGATTATTTCCTCCCCTATCTCAAAAATTCCACTGTATACACCTTCATATACAGTAACCTCTCTTATATCATGTAATTCAGGGCCCTCTTCTACAATTACCTTTTGTACTGAATAAGTATGAGGAAGAAAGAGAGAGTCTGATATTTCAGAGATCGTTGCCTTTATCTTTATCACACATACAGGAGTGAAAATTTTATCCCCATATTGTTCTGTAATTTCTGAATCGAGTTTTACTGGATGTATTGAGAAATTCGTTCTTTCAAATAAACCATAATTCCACTTCCTATCATATAACTTTTTGGCTTCATCCAAGGTTAGTGGATAATCTTCAACCTTCTCTTTACACCATCTATTCAAAGAATCTCCATGAAGCTTACTGATATCTTTCTCTTTCTCTTCGTATAAAGATAAAAGTGTCTCTTTAATCTTTAAAGAATTTTTTCTTCCATAAACTGTAAGGTCTATATCTGAACATTCTAATCTATGGATATCTATTAGGATCGATCCTGTCACACCGATAGAGCTCACAGGTGTACCGCTTTTTTCTGAAATTAGGGTGACTAGTTTAATCGCTTTGTTTTGAAGAAGATCAGGTTTTTCAAGTTTAAATATCTGTTCAAGTCTTTGCTCGGGACAAAAATACTTCATTATCCTTTTGTGGGGCACAGCAGACATCCAAGTATTAAAGATGTCGGAATAGAAAATGTAATCTGGATAATCTTTTCTCAATATATTAATATTTTTAATTAGATAAGGTATAGTATACGAGGGCATTGTACGAGAATACTTTGCTGAAATGTTACCCCATTCACCAGAAGTATTGGGCATATACCTGATGTAAGACAGTATCTTGTCATCTGGATGCAAATATCCGACAACACAAAAGAAGAGGCCTTCAAGACTTTGTATGAAGTCCTTATCTTTGAACTTTCGTTTAATCATTTTAATTATTTTTGAAGTAAGTAATAGTAACTATTTATTCGAATCGTTGTATAAAAGATTATGAAATATTGGCTATCATGAAGTCTGTCAGTTTATTTCCCAAAAGTATGCGGTGGTGATCTTCATAGGTATTAATTACTCTCTCAATTTTACCTTGGGCAATCACAGTCTCTCCATTCTTTGCTTGCTCACAGAATCGCCCCCTAAATGATGCTATCTCTTTTAAGTCATTAACCTTATTT
>JAKLZG010000067.1 GCA_024256165.1 Candidatus Methylarchaceae archaeon HK02M2 | reverse complement strand
TCGAACATGAGAAAATAATCGCAACGATTGACAGCTACCCACCATGTCTGATAGTATCGATCACCTCGTAATTACATCGACTTAGATTAATAAATTTTAGTATCGATAAATTGAATCTGCGTCGACTTTTTGATGATTACATATAACAAATTCATTGTATCTACATGTTCTCTTCTTGCTGTAAGCTACTTTTTTAATAGAAATAATAAAATCACTAAACTTATTATCCTTATCTAGATTTAAAAATTGATAGATGTAGCGAAAATCAAACAAGACTTCCCTATATTTGAGCAGAGATTCGAAGGGAGACCTACCGTTTACCTTGATAATGCAGCCACGTCTCAAAGACCTAAGCAAGTTATCGATGCTATCAATGATTATTACAAAAGATATAACGCTACTATTCATAGATGTGTGTACAAACTAGGTGAAGAAGCCACGAATGCGTATGAAGGTGCCAGAGAAAAGATAGCCAGATTCATAAAAGCAGACTCCATTGAAGTAATCTTTGTGAAAAATGCGACAGAGGCGATAAACCTTGTAGCATATAGTTGGGGAAGAACCAACATAAAGGAAGGTGATAAAATCTTGTTGACAGTTATGGAGCATCATAGCAATCTTGTGCCTTGGCAACTCTTGGCTAAAGAGAAAAAAGCTCAGTTAGAATTTGTTGATATAAACGATGAAGGAGTTTTGAACATCGATGAATTTGGGAATTTTATGAATGAAAAGGTAAAGCTTGTATGTGTTACTCATGTATCTAATGTTTTAGGAACTATAAATCCAATTAAAGAGATAGTAAATCTTGCCCATGAAAATGGTGCTTTGGTCTTGATAGATGGGGCACAATCAGTTCCACACATGCCAGTAGATGTCAGAGAAATTGGATGTGACTTCCTTACATTCTCAGGACACAAGATGCTTGGCCCGACTGGAATAGGCGTCCTATATGGGAGAGAGGAGTTGCTTGAGGAGATGCCTCCTTTCTTAAGTGGTGGAGACATGATAAGAGAGGTTAATCTTAGAGAAGCAAGTTGGGATGATCTACCTTGGAAGTTCGAAGCTGGCACATCGAACATAGCGGGAACTATAGGTCTTGGTGCAGCGGTTGACTATCTGAGTAAAACGGGCATGGAGAACGTGGAAGTACATGAGAAGAAGTTGACGAAATATGCCTTAGAAAAAATGTCAGGATTTGAGAAAATCAGGATTTATGGTCGTAAAGATGTAGAAGTCCATAGTGGAGTTATCTCGTTTAACTTAGGATACTTAGATCCTATCGATCTTGCTGTTGAGCTTGACAAGGAAGGAGTGGCTATAAGGGCTGGGCATCACTGTGCTCAACCTTTGATGAGACGATTGGGAATACTTGGAACTGCGAGGGCAAGCTTCTATATATACAATACAGAGGAAGATATAGATTCTTTGATAAATGCCCTAAAGAAAGCAAATTATACAATTATTTAAGACAAACAACGGGATCGACAAGATTGACATAGGAAAGATCACCTGTGCTGTAAGAAGGCCGGCAGGCACTGGTTAGACGTCAAATTGTTAAATACTAAGTTATACTTAGAGCGCGAAAAATTAACGCATAGTCTTCTATTTAAGCCCCAAAAATGGGCCTTTAACCACCAAAATTCACGCTTAAAACCGAAATAAATCTCCCAGACCCGTCGGGACCGGGATCATAGGTCCCTACCCCTTATTTTTTAAGATTAAGGAAGCAATTCCTTTGGATCATTCTTTCTCGAAGAGTTTTTCTATGTCCTCTATCAGTTCCTGAATTAGCATTCTTATATTAACATTAGAGAAAAGAAGATGTCTAAAATCTTCATATTCTTTTCCTTTTCCAAAATGCCAAGGTTCGATATGTTCTAAATACTCAAGTCCGAATTTATCACATGTGGTTTTTTTAATCTCATTAATTTTCGTTTGAAATTCTTTAAAATGTCTGTTTAGGTCAGGTAATTCTTTCTCAATATCTTTATCTAAGCTTTTTTTCAAGATATCATTTACATACATATGATATATTTGTTGGATATTTGAAGTAAATAATGCTTCATCTTTAGTTCCTAAACAAGATGATAAATATGGTCGTATTTCTCGAATTATTGGCATTATCCGTTCCCTTCTGGCTTCTGACTTCTTTTGAAGATGTTCTCTAATCTTGAGGTAGGCTAATATACAAGATACAATGGTTCCAATAAAACCAAGTACGAAACCCCAAAATGCAAAATCGATTTGAAGTACTATCATTTAATCTTCCTCACAAATATTATTAAATCCCCATCCCTTGCCCCCTAGTCCTTATCATTACTATCTTTTGTAACTCTCGTATTTGTTACTGTTTTCGACCTAAACTTTCTTTTTCATAATTATAATATTCCTTGCAAGAACAAAAATCTATCTGATTCGAGTTTTGATTAAAAATGTTTAAATTATCAAATTAAATAAATATTATTATGGCATCCGAATTAAATATTAAAATAGTTGGTCTTTTAGCACTAATCGCATTATTGTTGACATTCACTTACCTGTTCATCGAAGCTGGTGAGTATATGGTACCTCTAATTTTGTTTTTTATCGCAATAATTTCGGCATTAGCCTTGATAGGCATCGTCTTTATGCCTAAAAAATAATGGTCTACAAAATTCTTTATGATACTGGCTGATGATATTTATTAGTGAATGTTAATGTAATAGTCATTAAAGCCAATAGAGGATGTATCCTATCGTTAATGGTACTCCGAATATTGTATTATGGATCAATATCGTAGTTAAGAGACTTCCTGTTGTTTGATAGGCATATCCCATAAGCAGGCCAATTGAAGTTGTTAATATAACAAAAAATATTACATTTTCTAGAGGTAAATACAAGATGTTGATGAAATGGAATCCGCCCCAAAAGATTGCACTAATGATCGTTCCTATATGGAGATCGTGCCCAAGAATCTTAACATATCCTTGAAGATTTTTCATCAAATAGGTTTGGATTAAGCCCCTAAACATGGTTTCTTCTGATAAACCAACAAATATCCATTGGAAAGTCATATTGCCCAAAACATTAACAAAAGTAATTGGATAGGGAATATCCAATGGTGCATTTTCAACAATTTGAAAAATGTACTCTAAAGACATAAGAAGCCCAAAAAATATGCCTATTCCTATTACACGCTTATGAGTGAACGGTGGTTTTTCTTTGTAATTAAAGCCGTATTCTCCCAACCCTCCCTTTGAGATATAATTGATCAATGTGAAAGGTATCACAAATTGGGGAATATGGACTAAGTACGCAAGAATCCATGAAGAATCCTTAATTAAAGTCTCGTAGTAGGAGAATGTTCTCAGCGTTACATAAATAAACACTATGATTAGTACAACTATGATTGTTATACTTAACATTCTGATTATTGGTTCAAGTTTAAATTTCACTTGAAATTCTGCTTTTTTCTTCATTGTTAAGAAATTGATTTCTATTCATAAATTAATATTAAAATATTCATATATAGAACCGGTTCAAGATTTCTATCAATATTCTACATATTGTGGGTATGAGAACTAGACCAAAAAGTTTCGTCAGGAAGCTTATGTCGATAGGCCATTCTTGGGCTGCTTTTATATTTCTCTCTTTAAGCTGTAAACTGAAAAGACGACCGATGAAGGTTATTGTCTGTTCACCGAATTGTTTTGCAGGTTGCCTTGCTAAAACCTCATCTAATTGTTGCCTCAACTGTTCTATTTCGTCTTCAATTTTAAACAATTCTTGTTTCTTCACTTTCAGAAGGGTGTTATGAATATTATAAAAAGGGAAAAGAATACTGATGATACCAATACCTATCAGGAAAAAGTAGGGTGAGAAAATAACATCAAGAAGGGGAACGGCTGGACTGCCTATAAAAGAAATTATTATACTTATTGAAATTGCAAGAAAATAAAACAAAGAAAACCACAAAGCCAACATGGTTAGACCCCGAAATTTTTCGATTGTTTTTTGAGATAGATCGATCTCCAACGGTTGTCGTGATATAAGGAATATCGTTAACCAAATCGATATACCAAACCAGATGCCAGTAGCTACAAGAAGATAGACAAAGATAGAGATGGAAATGTCCCAGATTCCATGTAGACTAGAGCCTTCAATCAACACTCTTTGGAAATCGTTAGGTACACTTGACCACAAGACCATAAAAACCAAAGCGATTAAAAGACATGGAATGAAACTGTAGCTATAACGTTCTACTCTTTCAGAGAATTTTTGGAATAGTGAGTCATTCAGTTTCAACAATGAACGAAAAGATGGAATAATATCAGGTAAAGAATGTTGAAACATATATGAACCAAAGAGGATAATTAAACCCGAGCCAAAGAGTCCCTGATAGATTTGAAGATTCGATATATATGATATCATTAGTCCATCCAGTGTATAAGCCAGAAAACCGGTAAGCCAAACCAAGAAGAGAAAACAAAATCTTACCAACATCTGTGAGGATATTTTCTTATCAATGGGGAAGCGGCTAAACAACAATTCAATCCAGACCATCTTCTTAGGCAATCTAAACACCACCTAGATGTTAAGTAAGGGTTGTATTGACCATTTTTAAATTATCAATCAAGAATAAAACACATTTTTTTCTTTAAAGCGTAAATGATAATACTCGCCACGACCTTTTATATGAAGGGTAATCCTTGACAGAGTGCTGTCGTTCTTGCAAATACTGGGATAAAGCATCTAAAAAGGTTCCTATCGATGTTCATAAAGTCCCTAAGAGAGGTGAATATATCGAATTATTGTCTGCAGGAAAGTCGGTGAAGATACAAGCTTGGGATTGGGAGACACTTGAGCCTTTAAGATTAGATGAGATTGCTCTACTAAGGTTCTGTTTCTACAAGGGAATCGTTAAGCCTTGGAGTATATGTAACAATTACTTGCCCAAGCTTCCTGACAGGAGAACATTTTGCTACTCAGAGAGTGGTTGCGAATACTCTGCCAAATGCCCTATTTACAAAGCTTTTACAAGTTATATAATGTAAGATATAGTATAATATTTTATATTGTGTAGAGCAATACGTAAGTTCTCAATTATACTCAAATTAATCTTTGGTTAATTAGTGGTTGAAGCGAATAACCCACTAAAGAAGAAATGAAAAATATTCGTTGAGATCCAAAGGATCTCTCGTAATATCATTGAATCTAAGACGACTGACGTAGTAGTTTTCTTGAAAGCAGTGTGGCGACTTCTTTAGCTGCCCCTCTTTTACATTTTATGAAAGTCTTATTCAGCACACCTATAGATATAATTCTTTTATGGATAGTTTTTCTTAAAGACTAAAGTATATTATTTAATAAATAATAAATAAT
>JAKLZG010000066.1 GCA_024256165.1 Candidatus Methylarchaceae archaeon HK02M2 | reverse complement strand
TGGACCGATACTTTGAGGGTAAAGAGATATCAAAAAAATTTGAGGATGCAAAGGTAAAGATAATACCCCAAAAAAGAGGGAAGCGTATAGTGTTTATTTCAAACGAAAAGAATAGTGAAGTTGAACTATAATTTTATTTTGTTACTTCCTTCAATAATATCGATTCGATGGAAAATCTTAAAAACGATTTTTTACTAAATTATCAATGTGTGTTTTTCTATGTATTTTCAATTTACATAATTATTTAGGAGGAAAAATGATGGTTAAACATTCAAAGATTGAGTATGAAGATGCCTTTGTCAAGATAGCTGGTTTACTAGGTGGCGAAGATTATGTAAGAGTAGCAAGAGCACTGCTTAACAATGAGCATGCAACTGACGAAGAGATAGCCAGTGCTACGGGATTGAAAATTAATACTGTCAGAAAAACTTTATACCATTTATTTGGTAGGTCTCTTATTGGTGGAGTAAGAGTCCGTGACTTGAAGAGAGGTTGGTTTGTATACAGATGGCGCGCTCAAAGAGACCAAACGGACAGTTTTATAGATGCTCAGAAGAAAAAAACATTAAGGAGACTAAAAGAAAGATTAACTTATGAAGAAAGCCATGACTTCTACCATTGTGGTACCCTTGAATGTCAAAGAATGACTTTTGTAGAATCGATTGATCTGTTCTTTAAGTGCCCTAACTGTGGTAAAATCTTGGATGGGGTAGACAATAACGAATTAAAGAAAGCTCTTGAATGGAAAATCAAGGAAATAATAGAGGAAATAGAGAATGTTAATGAAACTAGCGAATCTGTGGATTAACTAGATTTTTATAAGAATAAATAAGCATTATAAAACTGCTTGATGATCAATATCATATTTACATCGATTTATTCTCAATCTTATTACGCGTTTTAGAACTTCTCCATCAGGACTGTTATATTAATCTGTAGTACTGCTTATTAAGCAGCCTATTTTAGAAAGACGTAAGATGAAAAAAGAGAGATGAACGAGCAAGAAGCAATAAATTTATTGAAAAAAGAGAAGAACCTTGATACACTTATTCGACATAGCATTACTGTGAGTGAAGTCTCAACTATATTGGCTTTGGCTATAAGGAAAAAGGGTTATGATATTGACTTAAATTTAGTAAAAGTAGGAGGTTTATTGCACGATATAGGTAGAACGAGAACACATTCAGTTCATCATGGATATGTAGGTGGAAGACTTTTAAGAGAAATGGGCATTGATGAGAAGATAGCAAGGATAGCAGAGAGGCATGTAGGTGGGGGGTTATCGAAAAAGGATGCTGAGACATTAAAATTGCCAGAGGGAATATATATGCCAGAAACTTTGGAAGAGAAAGTAGTCTGCTTCGCTGATAAAATTGTTGAAATAGATCATGTCATTCCTTTAGAAGAGACTTTGGATAAGTTCAAAACGGAACTCGGAGATGAAAGTGATAGTGTGCAAAGACTCTTAGAACTAAAGGGAGAACTCGCAATATTGTTAAAATGTAACCCAGAGGAGGTAGTCAATAAGAATTTCGTTTGTATGAGATAATTATGCATACCTTGACTCAGATTTATTAGGTATCTATTAGTTAGAGTAATTATATTAAAATATATATTAATGAGTTGATATCTTAAAGTATTAGACATTGTCTTTTTTAAAAGATAAGGGTAATGCTCTAGATACATTGGAAGTACAGATAGTGAATTTTCTTCGTAGAAATCGCGGAAGAGTATGCACAAAAGAAGAGATAGCATCAGGACTATGCTTCCTTCCTTCCAATTACTACCGTGTAAAATCAGTCGAATCACTAACAGATACTCTAAGTAATGTCAGTTCAATATGGCTTGTACAAGAAGCCATAAAAAAACTTTTGAAAGAAGAAAAAATCTTCATGAAGAAGGTTAAGACTAATCTCGAAGAAGAAACATACTATATGGTACTTTAATACAAAGAACTAATAAATTTTAAAATTTAGTAATAGTTCTAGAACCAAATAATTTGGATTTATATATTATATTTAGTGTCTATTCTTTGGCATAGTATGCCATACAAAATTGTTTGGCAACGTATAAGAAAAACTGTAGGATATTACGGTGGTATTAAGAAAGAAGCCAAACTAATAATTATCATATCTTCTCTTACATCCCTTCCATACAGCTTTCTCTTAGTAATTCAATCGATCTACCTTGAGAAAGCAGGAATAGATCTTGTTTCAATAGGTATTTTGTATACTGTTTTCGGTCTTGTAAGTTCAACCTTTGCTATTCCATCTGGTATATTAAGTGATAGATACGGTCGAAAGACTCTTTTAGCACTAGGTATTTTTCTTCAAGTAATCTCATACTTAATATACATTTTCACCATCGACTACTCTCTACTTTTTATTTCTGGGATGATGGGCGGTGCTGGAAGTGCTATGTTCTACCCTTCAAGTAGTGCTTTATTAGCAGAGAAGGCTTATGAAGGAAAGATGACCATGACTTTCAGCCTTTCTTTTTTTGTATCAACCTCTACATACACTATTGGGGCCTTATTTAGTGGTTTACCAGTTTACTTCCGAGTATTGTTTGATTTTCCTGAAGTACTATCATACAGGCCGATGTTTGCCATTAGTTCCTTCTTTTTGATTCTATCGTTCATACCTCTTGCTTTAATCAAAGAAGATAAAATTTATAGAGCTAAAAGAAAATTCCTACCAAGAAAGTCGTTAAAAATTATTGCTAAATTCTCTCTCACAAATATTTTAGTTGGTATTGGGGCAGGTCTTATAATACCTTTGTTCTCTCTTTGGTTTTATTTAAATTTTGGAGTAGATGAGGTAGTCCTAGGTCCACTATATGCTTCAGTTAACGGTGTCATGGCTTTGTCATACCTTATCGCACCTAAGCTCTCCGATTCACTTGGTATGGTTAACAGTATAGTTCTAACTATAGGCATGTCGACAGGCTTGATTGTTATAATACCATTTGTTGACAATTATAGCATAGTAGCAATTCTTTTCATAATAAGAGCATTCTTAATGAACGTCTCAAACCCTATATTACTGTCATTTATAATGGGTATGGTTACTCCAGAAGAAAGGGGTTCGGCTTCAGGTATAACCGGCGTAGCTTGGAACCTTCCTTATGCTATAACTGCAACATTTGGAGGTTATATTTTCCAGCACATTTCACTTTATTTACCATTCTTGATATGTAGTGTATTTTATACTGCCTCGATTATTTTGTTTTATGGATTCTTTCGAAAATCGAAAAGAGGGAATGATCAAAAAACTTAGATTTAATGGCGGTTGTATGGAATAGCGAGGAGTGGATTTGAACCACCGATCTGCGGGTTATGAGCCCGCCGGGATAACCTGGCTTCCCCACCTCGCTATCGATAGGTAAGTTGCAATCCACTTACCCTTCCACTAATTTAGATTCAGAGGAATGCGGCTTAAAAATCTTGTTACAAAAAAAGATTTTCAACATAAATTATTAGGAAGCATCTATAGCTCTGTAGGAATTTCGTTATAGTTGGATTTCTGATAATATAGATAATCAATTTTATTATTCTATTCCATATCTTTTGTCAATTTCCTTTACCGCTCAATAAGGTATTTGTATGATTCAATTAGTATTTATAATTTTTTTATTAAAAAATTAAGTTTATTAAGCAGAATTACATCAAGTTAGTATACTAAGGTGCTGAATGATGGGCAAAATAGATGTGATGGATATGAAAATTTTAACAGAATTAATAAAAGATTCCAGTCTCTCGATTCCAAAGTTAAGCAAAAAGATTGATGCTAACCCTTCTGTAGTATATAGCAGAATCAAGCGTCTCTTAAAAAGAGATGTAATTAAAACATTTACTATTGTCGTGAACGAGGAACTCTTGGGCTATACCGTAACCGCAATAATAGGTACAGAGATCGATGCAAGGCAGAGAGAGACTATAATAAATGAGCTTTTAACGATAAAAGAAGTTAGAAATGTTTCTGAGGTGACGGGAAGGTTCGACCTTCTCATCTTAATCAAGACAAAATCTATGGATGAGTTATATAATATTATTTCCGAAAATATCGGTAAGATAAGTGGAATCTTACATACAGAGACTTTTATAGAAATGAATAAAAGAATAAAAGAACCTATATACTCAGTTCAAAGGTAATACTTATTATAGTATAGTATAGTATGAATCATTTTGTATAGTGATATATCGGTACTTTTATAAAAAAAGTTTTACTATATATGATAGATTACTTATTAAAAGGCTGAGGCCGATTGAATCCTTTACTTAAAGTAGAAGAAGCCGAGAAATCTAGAAAGTTACCATCATCCATTATAAAGAAGATTAAAAAAAGAATAAAGTATGTGGAGGATGGTATCTCCAAGATAGAGTCCGCCTCGGGATTAAAATATCCGTCTTATTATGTTGAACCAATCCTTCCATTATCATCAAGCCATATTGAAGCATATCAAATTGGTGTCCTTTATGCAAGAATTATGCCAATAGAAACGTTTACAGGACTTGAAATTTTGGTTCAAATTTCGGCACCACTCGTTGTCTTTGGATTAAAAACTACTATACGCGCAGTCTTGGCTCATGAATTCTTGCATTATATCGAGCTCCTAAGGCGCTTTAATAATTTAGATATCGTCTCGGATTCTCTTTCAACTTCTTTATTTGAGTCTCTTTACTCAGATTATGGAAAATTATTTGAACCTAAACTTATTTTCAAAGATAGAAAATTAAGTAAGTTACTCGATGAAAAATTCTCAAATGGTCCTCATGATGAGAAGTTACACGAAAAGACTTTAAAAAAATGGATAGAAAAAGGTCTTCCTACTATAAATCTGTCTCCTGATAGTAATATAATTAGAGTTCCAGTATCTCTTATCTTAAACATGAAGATTGACCCCCTTTTAAAGCTAAAGCTCGAGGAGCTTGAGCGTAAGGGCTATGAACGAGATTAATATGAGTGGAAATATCTACCAGCTGGATGTAGACAAAAAAAATCAGATATTAGAAGTTCTTCAAGATATAATTAAAGAAAGAGAAATTTTAGCCCTCTGCGTTTACGGGTCTCGTATCACTGGCTATGCAAGAAAAGATAGTGATTATGATGTTATAGTTGCTCTCTCAAATTATAAGCAAAAATTGAGGTATAAATATATAAAAAAAGGCCTAGATTTGGCTGCTTTAATAGTCGATAGTAAGTCCTTGATGAAGGATGCTGAAAAAGCTTCTTTAGGTGAATTTGTAGCTGGTAGGCTATTAAATACTTATGAAGCTCTAAAAGGGGGCGATTTTCTTGAAAAAGTTGAGATAAAGTTAAAGAGTAGGGTAATATTCGAAATTCTAGATGAGATTGCTTTAACTTATGGTGATCTCTCTACAGATTTTATCATCCCAATCAAGTATATTTTATTTGAGAAGCTTAAAAAAAGAGCATCTCTTTACCCGCCAGCTTTATACAGTTATGTGATGACTTATAGTGGGCGCTTGAGTGAAGATAATCTGAATGCTACCCTTAAAGGTTTTCTTTTAACATTGAAAAAAATGGAAATGCAAGAATGGATTTCTTTAGATACTGAATTCCTTAAGATTAAGGAGAAGTACCTTAAATTAAGAAAGACCAGAAAGGTTCCAACCAAACTCTTATCCATCAAGAGAGGTATAATGTCATATTTAGCTCATGGTTATGCGGGACGTGTAAATCTAGATGTTGTAGGAAGAGAGGTTTTATCAAAGATCACCAGATCAAAAGAAGTTCATTCCATACCGGAGGAGATAGAGCGCCCAAAAAACCTCTGGAGGATCGATGATGGCCTATTAATCGTTGAAAGTAATAATTGGATTTACCAGATTATTAGTTATCTTGGTTTGGGCCAGAATATCAAAATAAGTCAAAGACGAGAAGAGTTCCACGAAATCTTGGAAGTATATACCTTGAAGGATGAATATAAAGAGATCGTCATAGCCGTGAAAAAGTTTAAGGATCCTTTGTCGTTGAAGTGGGCATTTTTGAATTTTTTAACATTTTTTATTAAAAGATTCGAATTATTACCTCTATCAAGACTTAAAAATGAATACAAGGCTATAAGGCGATTAAGAGAGATCGGCTTGAATACACCAAAAGTGATCTCAATGATTTTAGATCAAAAAATTTTAGTTACAGAGTTCATAGAAGGAGTTAATTTAGGTAAAATTGTTAAAAATATCTTAGATGAACATTATGTAGAAGTATCTCCGATTTCCTTATATGGCGAGACTATAGGTTATGCACATAAACATGGATATTCTTTAGGCGATGTAAAGCCTTGTAATGCGATATTTTCAAAAGGGAAGATATTCTTGACAGATCTGGAGCAGTCTGCCGAGAATGGAGATATTGCATGGGACATTGCAGAATTCATTTATTATTCGAATAAGCTTACTTTAAATGCTATTGGGGCTAGGAAGATAACTCATGCATTTTTAGATGGATATCTTAAAGAGGGAGATATTAATACAGTTAAAAAAGCTATAAGCCTAAAATATTTTTTACCCTTTCAAGTAGTTGTTAGCCCAACTGTAGTTCAAGCTATTAGAGATGAAGTGAATAAGATAATTACACGATGATTATTCTTTCTTGAAGATAGTATATCCACATTTTCCGCAAGTCGATCGATCTGCATGCTCAGCGAGGAAAACCCCTCTTCCACATCTTGGACACTCCTTTCTCAACTTGACTAGAGATAAATCATCAATTCGGTAAAATTTCCAGATTTGGGGACTGGCTTTTTTCTTAATTTGCTTTTCTTCAGACAAACCCGACATCTCCTATTTATGAGCCTTTACTAACCTTTTTTCCTTTCTTCTTTCTCTCTTTGATAATCTTTTCCCTTTCCTCTTTTGGTAACATCCTCAAGAATACATGTCTTGTGAGCTGCTTTTTAGCATCCTCAGGATTATCATAAATGTAAAAGAGCCCAGATATATCCCTTGTACCCATCTTCGTCTTCAAAGAAAGTAAATACACTTTGTCGATATCTATTTTAAGCTTTTCTGAGATAATCTTGATAGCATCTTGCCTTGTCAAAGATCCAGCAACAGAGCTGAAAGTACATAGGATTTCCCTCCTTCCAAGTAGATTGTTTATTTTATCCTCCTTTATCTGAAAACTCAATGCACTACCTACCAATCTGAACTATAATATTAATATCTTTATTAGTTAAAATCAATTTACCTACCGTTCTCTACATCACTTTTTACGATCATTTTATTGATAATTGAAATTGCCATCTCTTTTGAATTTTGATTAACTTTAATGATGACCATACCCCTTCTAGGTTGTCCATAAAGTATGGATGTACAATTAGGGAAAAATACTATTGCAGGAAGAACAAGGAGATCCTCCTCACCGTCTACGATGATCCTGACAGGTTTAATCGCTTTTATAGCAGTTGATAAAACTCTTAAAGAATCTCTTGATATATGCCCAGCTGGGTTCGATGCTCTCAGTTCGGTCTTTATTATGGAAATAGGTAAACTCCTTGGAAAGCGCATTTCTCTCCCATCTACTATCTGGATTGATGGTATAATACCAAGGTTAATCAATCTGTGAGTAGTAGCGTCCCCAACTGTAATTATCAATCCGCTTTTATCTATATGTTGTACTATCTTCTCATAAGTTAACTCATTATTTAAAACTAAAAGCCCTAATGGCTCCTTCAATACCTCTCTTAGCTTTTCAGTCAGTATATATTCATGCCTAATAATATCCGATATTCGACTATGCTTATTTCGATCCATAATTTTATTTTTTTTATTTTACCTTCGTTCAACTAACTTTCAAAGCATATCTACCAGGTTTGCTAATATTCAATGTCTTGGCAACAAGAGATCGTTCGACATCGTTGATGATTATAAGTCCGGACCAATCAGGGGTCATATCTTTAGATTTGCAGTTAGGACAGATGCGATTTGTAGTTAATATTTTACATTTTCTACATGCGAATTCTTTAACCAATTGATTTCACATTTTTTGTTTTGCTCTCTACTTCAACGATCTTTGAAGCTTTCTTTAAATCCTCTTCAATCCACTCTAGTGCTCCCAAGAAAGGTTGTCTACTCGTCACGCCAATCTTCCCTATAGTCGCTCCTCGCCCTAAACTTACTGCAGTAATTCTAACTCTGACTTTGGAGCCGACTTTAATTGTTCTTTTACTCTTGCTTGCTAATATGATACCTTGTCTAACATCGCTTGTTAAAAAATCATCTATAATCTGGGATAGGTGAAGCATCGCGTCAACAGGCCCTATCCTTACAAATGCTCCAAAGTCGGTAATTTCGACGATCTCTCCCTCAACTATCTCTTGAATCTTTGGATAAAAATTAAGTACAGAGAACTTCACCTTATGATAAGTACTTCCATCGCCAGGAATTATCTTTCCTACATGACCAACTGACACGTCTCTGATCAATATTATATAACCCAGCTCAGGATCTATCGTGCTCTCATATTTCGTCTTCAGAATTTCTAATGCTACCTCATTAAGTGGTTGACCGAATTTTGCTGGAGGAACCCTTATAACATCTTCAAGCTCAACTATCTGGAACATAACTCAACTTCCCAAGGAGAATAGGTATACAGATTAATTAGCTTAAGAATTTTTTGGTATATATATAAAAAATTAATCGAAAGAGATAGGCTTTTTGAGTCTTGAAAGTAATAATACTCGGCTATTCCTACACCTTCCTATGACTTTATACCCCGTAGATTTAGATATCTGTTCACCTAACTTTTCGATATCTTTGAATCTTGGCATGTTGCTTCTATCAAGTCTGTTTGTTGAATATCCAAGATGCATATAGGCTTTTATCTCTACGTAGGTGCAATTAGACAAGTCTATCAATTTGCTAAAATTTTCTGAATAGTCTGTGTTTATGCCTTTTATAGCAGTTATTCTTACCACTTTTGGACATTTAAAGCTCTCCATGAGCTCAAGAGTCTCCTTTAGGCAATACCATAGCTTCGGTGAGATTGGGCGATTTATTTTCTGATATGTCTCATAATCTGGTGCAGTTACGGATAAATAAAGTTGAGAAGGCTCATAATCGAGCTTTTTTAGAGCCTTTGGAACTACACCGCTCGTTACAAGAAATATAGTAAACCCCTGTTCTTTAAATAATGAAATAAGTTTTCCCAACTTAGGGTATAGAGTAGGTTCACCTGAGAGGCTTATTGCTACCATATTTGGTTTGAGCGCCTCCTCGTACTTTTCTTTGCTAACTCTTCCCTTGATGACTTGATCTTTATATCCTGTAAGTATTCTTCTTTGCTCTTTAATGCAACCTTCGAATATCTTCTCTGGTTCATCCCATCTATCATTGAATGTCTCATTCCACTTGATAGATAAATCGCTGGGCATAACCCTCCAGCAATAGATGCAATGGGTCAGACAACTCAAGACCGCTGGCGTTATCTGGAGGCAGCGATGCGATTTAATCCCATAGAACTTTTGCTTATAACAAACTTTATTTCGAACCAAACTTTCATGTAACCATTTACATTTCTTGACACTTGAATGCCTACCAACTATATGATATTTCTGCCTTCTCAATACATCTAACAATTGAGGAGGATATGCCATTCCCTATCGCTAATAACATTCATTATTGACTCCCATAAATTTCTATCCTAAAGGCTAATCCATCTTATTTACCTGATCACTTTTAAATACCATGATGTGATTTATTATCGGGATTAAATGGAGCTTTTCGATGTAGCTATTGGCTTAGGAATCGGTCTAATAATGGGATTATCGATATTTTATATCACATTAAAATCTTCAAAACAACATATTGAAAAAGCTGAAACGCTTGCTCCAACAACTCTACCTTTATCAGCTCAGGAAAAACTCATCCAAATGCCTGAACTTGAGAAAGCTCGAAAAGAGTTGAACGCTATACTACTCGAAAAGGAATTACTCTCTAGTGCCCTCACACGTGTTTACGAAGCAGAAGTTCAAAAAAAGATTACTAAAGCAGAAAGAGAGCAGCTTTCACAAAAATATCGTGAACAATTGAAAGCAGTAGAAAAGAAGCTAGGAAACACAGAACTATTAATAGAGGTCGGAGAGTTAGAGAACCTTCGAGACGAGCTTATCAACTTGTTTGAGCGAAAGATAGTACAGATAGAGAGTAGGTTGAATCAAGCTAAAGCTAAGTTAGGAGAAGTTCTTGGTCCAGCTATCAAACCTTCAATGCCAATTAAAGGAGTGGAAAATAAAGAAAAAGATGAAAAATCTGAAGAGGCAAAAGTCGATGAAAAGGTTAAGGCTTTAAGGGAAGAGGTTTTGCAAGCTCTTGATAGACTGGAGCAAATTGATATAGAAGAGTAATTTTTGTATCAAAAAAGAGTTCAGAACAAATCCCTTTTATAGTTTAGGGCTCTATTTAACGTTGTATGCTTAAAATGCGTATTCAAGGCGTCTATCAAGTTGTTTATGGAGATGAACGACGTCGATGGTACTAATTGGGATAATGTCTCTTAGTATTATCTTTCTGAATTCTTCAGGTATTTTTTGAAGAACATTCTTTAACTTTGATGATTCCTTTTAACGATTTTCTTCACTTATGAGAATTATTCCATTCGTTTTAGTTTGTTGGTTTACATAATCAGTTTGCATAATAGCATCTACAAGATATGTTTCCTCAAGATTTGCTCCGCTGAGGTCTCCTCTCCTAAGATCTGCTTTTGTTGTTGATGACACATTAATTAAAAAGAAGAAATAGTTGAAAAAATAAAGAAGAAACCTCCAAAGGCCTTAGCTTAGTTTGTTACCCTTCCAAGTCAACTAAAACTCTCTGGAGTCTTCTTCTTCAAAAATGAACAAGCCATCTAAAGTTGTTCTTAAGGCTTTAGCTACATCGTACGCTAGTTTCAATGAAGGGTTGTATCTACCTTTTTCTAGATAGAGTATCGTTTCTCTTCTTACCCCAACCGCTTTTGCCAAGTCTTCTTGCGTCATATCATATCTTGCCCTGAGTTCCTTCATTCTTGTTTTAAATGACATTAAATGTCTCCTTTTCTGTTGAAGTACCAACGTAGTCCAAGGAAAGATAGAATGAATACCAAGGTTGATATTATTAGTGCAGGCATCGCTTCTAAAATAATATAACCTAATACTATTTTACCGATAAAAAGCACCCATGAAAGTCCCAACATGAAATAAACGCCTATGATAACAGTATAATATGCTGCCTTTCCATTGATTTTTTGTGTACGTTCATCTTGTAGAGGATCCCCCGACCTTCTCTCTTTGACTATTTTCCATACTGCTACAATACCAACCAAGATTGCAATAATCGCTATCCCAGCGATAGAAATAAGCCATATAGGGACCATCATGCTTCCCTCCTCTTAGCTTTGGCTTTCCCTAACAACAGAATTGTGTTGAAGGTGCTTATTATGCCAATTCCTACCATCACTAACATGGTTGCAACACCAGTATGATTCTCTCCCAAGATTGGCTCTACCCATCCCATGAAAAAGGATCCTATCATTTTCAACATCTGTTCCCTCCGTTATTCATTTCCAACATTATGTTGAACATATCTAACATCATGTTATATATTTCTAATATATATAAACATTGCGCTGTCGGTACACACAAGCGGAGAATAATTATTAAAAGAATAACTCTAATGAATTATGTACTAGTAGAAGTTTATCAAATTAAGTTGAGATATAAAAAATTTCATTTTTTACATTTAGTGAATTTTGTAAACAATTAGATTGTTAGGTAGTATGACTTTGAATAATTCATGAATATTGAAGTCATAATTGGTTGGTTTTTAACTATACTTGTATTATTCCGTGGAGATTCGAGCCGATCTCGATCCCCCCTTATTCCTAACATGAAGAAATTAAATATCATCCGCATTACTAAAGTAAGATTTTGGAGGGTGATAAGTATAAAATATAA
>JAKLZG010000065.1 GCA_024256165.1 Candidatus Methylarchaceae archaeon HK02M2 | reverse complement strand
GAAGAATCCATACCTCTTTATCAAGACCTCACCACAGTTATGGCAATAAGTGTTCTCTAACCTGTGACCTAAGACATTTCCTATGTAAACATACTCAACTCCCTCTTTTTTTGCTATCTCATGAGCCTTCTCTAAGGTGATTATAGGGGTTTGAGGTCTATCAACCATTTTGTATGTTGGATAGAAGCGAGTAAAGTGTAATGGTGTTCTTTCCCCAGCCTCTTTGATATGCCTCTTAACAAGTTCTTTAATGTGACTTTCGTCATCGTTAATTCCAGGTATTACAAGATTAACTATTTCAACGTGCAACCCTAAACTTTTCGCTTCATGTATATTCCTCCAAACTATATTTACATCTGTTGCACAAAACTTCTTAACGGTCTTGAAATCACCTTTAACATCGAATTTTATAGCATCCATTCCTGCATCAAACAATGCCCTTAATGCTTCAAATGTCATATATCCATTTGAGACATAATTGGCATACATGTTCATTTTACTCAATAAAGGGAAAACATCGAGAGCATATTCATAGAGTAATGTGGGTTCATTAAAAGAGAAAGATACCCCTTTACATTTCTCTGATGTTGCTCTATCCATTAGCTCCTTTGAGCTCATATAGTGAGCACTGAATGGACTCGGATAACTTTTACTAATGTCATAATTCTGGCACCAAGGACATGTAAAGTTACAACTCCAAGTTCCTATCGTCAAAGCATAAGAGCCTGGCCAATAATGAAAGAATGGTTTCTTCTCTATCGGGTTTGCAGATATGGATGATATATCGCCATATACCAATGTATACAATCTACCATCCTTATTCAACCTTGTTTTACAAAAGCCGTAATTATCTTGAGATATCAGGCATCTTCTCTCACATAGATCACAGCGGACTTTATCCCCTTTCTTCGTGTATAGAGGGCTTTCCTTCACACTTTTATACTTCAGAAGCTCTCTCTGCTTTGGCAACACTTATTTTTGAATTATAATTTACTTTTTTTATATTGTTTTATACAATTCACTACTTTTTAGCATTTTCTTGATCTCTTCTTCTTTCTGATTTATCTGTTCTTTATATTCCCTATTTGCTTCTTCAAATATTTTAATAAATGTCTGATCATATTCTGAAGTTAGCGTCTCAAGGGTTTGAATGTAAAAATTGTAATCTTCGAAGGTCCTCATCGCATAAGATAAAGCATTGGTCCAAACTGTTTTAAACCTAATGTCCCTTGATTTTTCAATTTGGGCCATAATTATTTCTATTACTCCAAAATATTCTTCCTTTGACTTTAATACTTTCTTTTCCAAATGGGGAATGATCCTTTTTATTGTCTTTTTTTCAGGACTTTCAGACATAATACCAAATATGAAATCAGACTTTATAAGTTTAAGTCTGTACAAGTATCTTCTGTATTATTTTTGTATAATTGAAAGGATATTATGAAGCGCAATACATGTATTTTTTATATTCTTTAAATTCATTTAAATTCTTCAGCTGCTTGTTTTAACCTCTTTGATAAAATTTCTGCCTTCTTGCTGATCCTGTTTGCATCGCATGTCTCTATATGCCTCTCATATTCTACTACTGTAGCGAATGTTGCTCCACATCTCGAACACTTTTTCTTAGAAGTAATTTGCTTCATAAATCATCGATTGATACTATTATTGATCTAGATATATATGGTTTATCTAACCAGATATATTATTTTGGTTAATGATATGAGAATATCATTCGCCTATTATCTGTAAGATTAGCTCTCTTGATCGACTATGAATATCTAACTCTATAAAGACTACTTGTTGCCATGTCCCTAAAATTAACCTCTTCTCCTTGAAAGGAATTGTAAGACTAGGTCCTATAAGTGAGGCCCTCACATGTGAATGCCCATTACCATCATGCCACCTTTTCTCATGCTCATATTCTAGGCTTTTTGGAATGATCCTCTCTAACATATCTGGGAAATCCTTCAGTAGACCTGGCTCATACTCAATAGTCGTCAAGGCACCAGTAGAACCAGGAACGAAAACGGTTACTATACCGTTTTCGAGCTTAGTATCTTTTACAACTTTACCTACCGAATTGGTTATATCGATCATATCCAATTCGCCTTTTGTAGATAAACTAAGGTGCTTTGTTAAGACGGTCATAAAATCCACTAAAGACTTACTTTATACATGATCCTTAAATTGCTTTTTCCTTTATTAGCGAAAAACAATCTAAAATGAAGATTTTTTAACTAGTTTGAGATAACAATAAAAGACTATTTATGTCGAAGAAAGTTCTGATAATTATCGCGCCAAAGAATTTCAGAGACGAGGAGTTCCTAGTACCAAAGGATATCTTAGAAAAAGCTGATGTAGAAGTTCATGTAGCCAGCACAACCAAAGGAACAGCCAAAGGTATGTTAGGCGTTAATGTAGACATTCAAATTATTGTGGATGAAGTCGATCCAGCTGATTACGATGCAGTTGTTGTTGTAGGTGGTCCTGGTTCTCAGACTTATTTGTGGGACAACCAAAGAGTTCTAGAAATTGTTAAAGAGGCAGATGATCTTGGGAAGATAGTCTCAGCGATATGTATCTCCCCTGTAGTTCTCGCTCGAGCAGGTCTACTCTTTAATAAAAAGGCAACGGTCTGTAGTACAGACAAAACCATAAGTGAGCTTAAGAAGGCTGGAGCGAAGATATCAGGAGCACCAGTCGAAGTGGATGGTAGGATAATAACAGGAAGAGGACCAGAGGCAGCTAAAGAATTTGGAAAGAAGATACTAGAGAGTATTATATGAATTAAATAATTTTCGAAAAATGACCGAATATGAGCGGAATTTGTTCAATCTTCATATTAGTTAACTAAAAATAGATTTAAAACACCATGGCAAGAACACGAAGTCCCGATAGCCAGACTGTAAGGAGTCTTTCTATTCTTTAATTCTGATAAAAATGATACAATATCTTCTCCCTTAAAACAACCGACATCACGTTGAAGCTTGTAACTATGGATTATTTTAGAGATTTCTGCCTTCTTCCAAGTAGCAAATTCTAATATGCTATACATAGGACCTGCTTTTTTTCTGCCAGTAGTACGACAAAAATCTATTGGTTGATCACAAGGAAGATTACATAATCTTCCTTCGGGCATATAACTCGTAACGATTCTTCCTGTTTCTTTATTATAACTCATAACAAGGCTCTTTGGTATTTCATTCAATACTTCTATTGCTGTTTCTGAGTCACCTTTTAATCTGAAACCCTCTTCTTCAAGCCATCTTTTGACTACTTCCCCAGCTAGATGACCAGGTATGGCCGGAACGATATGATCGGGGGTCGCCCTTCTAATGATTTTGTTCAATAATTCTACAGCATCACAGAGAAAAAATTTGACACTATTGGATTCTATGCTAAATGCCTCATCGATGTCACATCCATTTACTTTCTCATCCGCGAATTTACTCGCCTTACAATTAGATATTGTATCAACCAAAATTACTTTTGCAGATGATGCTCTTAATGATTTAATAGCCTCTGTGCCAAAATGTCCACCTCCAGCAACAAAAACTATTTTATCTTTGAAGATATTTGCCATGCATTTCTTAATGATCGAGCGTCAATAAATACTGTTCTAATTATTAAATTAAGCTTTAAGCAAAAATATGTAGAATTAAGCTTAAATTTGTGCCTAGATTAGTGACAAGAGAGGTTGACAGAAATCCATTCTAGCTACAACAATCTAAAATCTGTACTTACACTAACTTACTTGATAATGGTTTTTTTGTTGATAGGTCTTATGATATTTTCTTTCCCTTTGGGATTATACATATTATTCTTCACAGATTTGGGTAGAAGTTCAACCAATGATGTAAAAACTCTCTTCATGCTTTTTTGGCTCATCTACTTATTTGTCTTCGTTAATGCTATGATTGGCCCCCGTCAAAAATTGCATAGAATTCCTAGGATTTCTTTGAATGATGGGTTGAAAACAATCTTCGATAACACTTTATCAACAATTGCTGTAACTTTCTCGGCCCTTTTGTTGGTGATAATCTTTATTTCGCTATTACAGGAAAGTGCAGGTATCCCGACAGGCTCTCTCCCTGAAACGAATCCAATATTGGATTTTTTATCTGACTCTGTAGCCCCGATAATTGAGGAGATAATATTCCGAATATTCACATTAGGGACAGCGACAATTACTATATTGATCGTAAGGGGTGCTTACTTCAATTTCATTAAGGCCTTATGGAATCCAGCAGAATATATACGTGAACTAAGAAATTTAGATAAAAAGATTCTCTATTTAGTAGTAATGATAAGCGGACTCTTATTCGGCTTTGCCCATATCGCGCTTGGGGGTGGGTGGGAGATTGGTAAGGTAACCACAACTTCCCTTGTTGGGATTATTTTAGGCTTGATCTACCTCTACCACGGTTTTCCTGGCGCAGTTCTTCTCCATTGGTCGTTCAACTATTTCACTGGCTCATTCTACTACTTTGGGAAGATTGTTGGAGAAAGTAGTCTTCTTTATTTAGCCGATTGGTTTATGATGATCATAGGGCCTGCCTCTCTTTTATTCATTTTAATCTATACACTTCTAAAGATAAAGAAGATTTATAGTACAAAAGAAGATAGTATGTAAATATTGAATATTAAATAAATGTTTCAATAAATGTTTTTAATGCTACTTTTCATAATGTTATGTTGTGCTGTAAATGTGTATCTTGGGTAAAAGTGAACTTATCGATCTGGTCGATCAGTATAAGTGTATACATCCCTTTGAATCTAGATTGCTAGATGGGGATGGCTACGTCCTAACAGTTAAGGAGGAAACTACACTAAACTATCTCGAACATAAAAATCTTATTTCTCATGAAATAGTATTCGCACCTATTGGATATGTTGCTCATCTTACTGCAAAGAGCAAATATGGACGAATGGGTCTATCTTTCCTAAATGCTGCTAAGGTTCATAGTGGATTCGTAGGTAGGCTGGCTTTAGAGCTTGTAAACTTGAGTAATGATAGGCAACCTATAACTATCAAGGAAGGCGACCCGTTGATGCATATAGAATTTATGACTAGAATGGGTGATCCTAGCCCATATTCTGGACCATATATGTTCCAGTACATGAACGATGGGGAAATAGAACTATACATGAACATATTGTCAGATAAATTCAAAGGTGTTTTCACTAATTTGAAAAGTCTTTCTGAAAAGAGGCTCATGGAGTAAACGAAATCAAGAATTATTTCAAATCTTTGGTTTAGTTATTTTTATTGAATCGTTAGTTATAGTTAAGGAAAACAATTTAAAGAATTAAAAAAGACAAAGAATCAATAATGACTAATAGATCCAATGGCGATAGTGGGTCGGCTGGTAAGGCTGAACAGATAAAAGAGGCACGAATACTTGCTTCAAGACTTCAACGAGCTATAAACACAGCCCACTCGACTTCGACGAAAATGAGAGAAGTGGATAAACTGATAAGTAATCGTCTGACTACACAGACAGCATATGTACTTCAAACTATTGATGATCTGATGGGTAAAACCCAAAGTGAAAGAAAAAAGGAGAACCTCAATAAAATTTACCTCAAACTTCTTGATCTATTTAATGAGTTTAAACTTATGGAGGCTCATGGATATGAGACTATCGTCAGATTAGGTAAGATAGAAGATGTAAATAAATTAAATGAGATGATAGATGTGGATACGGATATGTTAAGTACAATTGCCTTGCTTTATGATCTTTTTTCAAAGATCTCTATTAAAAAATCGATTAGTATTAATCAGTGTAAAGAGATTTTGTATATAATCGATGATATACTTTTGTCATCAAAAAAGCGTTATGAGCTCATCGGAATGATGACGAAAGAATAAGAGATAATTGAAAACACTGAAATGAAGGAACAATCTCCTTTTTTAAAAAAAATTGGCGGAATGACGTAATCTGCCTCCCGCCAGAATTCTTCGACATCACATTACTATGCTTCTTATTAGAAGCTTAGTCGGTTGTTTCTTCTTTTTCTACGGCTTCGACTATCTGACCATTGGCAAATCGGTTTCCAATATGAACGATCTTAATTCTAGTTTGCTGTCCAACTTTGGCATCGGGGACGAAGATGATGAATCCTTCGATCTTCGCTATTCCGTCACCACGTCTGCTGATTTCAGTAA
>JAKLZG010000064.1 GCA_024256165.1 Candidatus Methylarchaceae archaeon HK02M2 | reverse complement strand
TTATATATACATCGTTTAGAAGGAGATTTAGAGACCTAAAAGTATCCAACGTTAGTATATCTAGAGATCTATGCCAGGAGTGCACAAACCTTACAAAATCATAAGGGTAATTCTTATTAACTTGCTCCGATGATGATAACAGACTAATGGAACTCAAAGTACTTTCCAATGAAAGCAAGACTTTACTTATGCATATAACTGATGAAGACATATCTATACCGCATATTATTCACCATGAACTCCTTGAGGATGAGCGTATATTATTTGCTGGAGTTATCCAACAACATCCATTGCTAAATAGGCTTACTATGAGAATTCAAACAAAGGATGTTGAACCTGTAGATGTTTTAATTTCGAATATTTTAAAAGCAATAGAAAAATCAGCTGAAATGCTTTCAGAAATAAAAATAAGTCTGGGTCAAAAGTCGGAGTGATTTGATGCAGTTCTGTGAAAAATGTGGTACAAAGCTTAAGTACAAACTCATTAAGATTGGAGATATATCATTCCCTGGTTTAGCTTGTGAAAAATGTGGTTTTTACACCAGAATAGAAAAGCTTATGGCTAAAACAGAGGAAAGCGCGTCAAGAACTTATATAAAAGTGCTTGGAGATGAAGCAGATGAAATTAAGACATTACCTACCACCACCATAGAATGCCCTAAATGTGACAATACGAATGCATATTGGTGGTTCCTGCAAACTAGAAGTGGAGATGAACCACCTACTCAATTCTACAGGTGCACAAAATGTAATTACACTTGGAGATTTTATGCATAATTTGTAAATTTAATAGATATCTTTAATATAAAATAATCAAACCTTTGTAGTTCATGTTTGAGAAGTAGAGAATTTTTCAATCTATAGTGCTACTTTCTCTTTAGGACAGTTATAGCCCTAGTTAACCTTCTGTGAACATAGACCTCATGGTCTTCCTTTACCTCAAAGCCATCTAAGTCATCTAGTCTAATTGTTTTAGGATGGACAAAAATACAATACCTTCCTTTAGGTAATATATCCTTTGCTTTCGAGATGAATTCTTGTAGCAGATTGGAAGTCTTTAAACCCCTTGATGATGCGCATCTTCCATATGGAATGTCAGTTGCTATTGCATCCGCTTGCCTTATAGGAAGTTTTAGAGAGTTTGAGTTTATGATTCCAAGGGTTGTAAGCCTATAATGCATTAGGTTATTCATAGCTCCTCGACACATCTTCATAGATATATCTATGCCAACACAGTTGGCTCCAATAAATGATGCTTCTATCAAGATGCTTCCTGTACCACAGAATGGATCGAGAAGAATTTCTCTTTCTTTAATGCGTGATAGGTTGACCAAACCTCTTGCAAACTTAGGATATAGTACCGAAGGATGGAAGAAAGGTCTGGTCCTAGGTCGCCTTAATACCCACCCTTTCTTATTCATATAATCTGTAATACCTATGATAAGATTAGCATTAGAAATTATACCGGTTACGATCTGCTTAGGATTTGTAAGTGAAACTTTAGCTTTGGGGATTCTTCTTTTCACAGCAGAGCCTATGATGATTTCTACTTTCTCCGATAGCGGTTTATTGGATAGATTAAAGACTGATGCTGAAAAGATTTTTGAGTCATCAATGAATTCTTCAAAAGCTATAGAGTTTATCGACCTTTCCATATCTTCCATTTTACATTGAGTTAGAAGAAGACCGCCAGCATTCACATACGCGCCTCTCTTTACAATTATATTTGGGTTGAATTTTCCACTTACAACGAATACACGCTCACCAATCTTCTCAAATCTTGCTTTACGATCATAAATTTCCACAAGGGCTCTTAACTCAGCCTGATTAAGGGTGCTCTTCTCTCCTGAGAGTAAGAAGAAAGTATTTCTACATTGTTGTATCGAATTCGCCATTTAAGATAATGATGGTGAGACTTACATAAAAGAAGTTTTTAATTGGAAAACTAAACTTCAAATTAATTATGTCGAAACAGGACATCACATATTGTTTGAAGAAAAGGGACGTATAAAATTGATGTTATTGTCTCAATTTGTACTTAATTCGGATACACATATTGAATATAAGGTTCCTTACCTCATTCTTTTCATAATCTTTCCTCAAACTCCTTTTCCATAAAAAATCTTCCAAGAGACGTATTATGATATAAACGACTAATGTTATTCTCATACAGATAAGAGTTCTTATATAAACGTGTTTAGCACTAAGTTTATAGTAAATAAGTGACTAGCCAAAATAGAGGTATATCACGAGATGAGTGTAATAATAACTCTTCCAAGGGAAGATATTCTAAAGGAATATTTTTCTAATTTGGCAGAGGAAGAAATGGGTTATTTCAAGTATATTTCGGATATAATAATTAAGAAAGTAATCCTTCCTATCATTGAGGCTGATGATAAAGAGTCAGCTATTGAAACAGAAGTTATTCATTACCTTCTCTATTCTTTAAATCTTTATCCAATTATGCAAAGGATTATCAAGCATTATGATAATTATTTTGAATTTCTTCGCAAAGAAGTTAAGAAAAGAGTTGTAGATGATAGTATCCTCAATTCAATGCTCTACGCCCTTGATATACTCAAGGTACACATTAGCTTTTTCTCAGAACTTTTTTCTAGAGACCCTTATAGATTAAGCTTATTTGGGGTCGACGAAGTTGAAGCTTATTTTTATACCCTTACTAAAACAAGCTTAGCTTTTAATACAATTTTTGTAGCAATGTATGAAAAAGTCGAAGCTCTTCAGAGTTTGAGCCAAATTGTAGAGAGGTATGCTGAAGAATTTCAGCCCTTTGTGAGCTCTCTACAAGTCTTATCTGAGGAAGAATCAACGCTAAGTGAAAAAACATTCGAATGTGATGAATAAAAAAATTAGAGGGTAGACAAGTGGGATGCTAATACAGACGCTACATCGATCTTGCTGATAGAGCTTGGTATAGTATTCGTTCCTACAAGCTCTTCAACACCAGCATTCTTTATCCTATCTAAAGCATCATCAGTCAGTAACGGATGGACACAAGTTACAAATACTTTCCTAACACCACAATCTTTTAATTTGAGTGCAGCCAATTCCACCGTCCTACCACTACTTATAATATCATCAACAAGAATTGCGTCCTTGCCTTGAACGTTTTTTGTTATTTCTTCTAACATAATCTCCCCTGTAACTTGATCCCTAACTTTAGCAAGTGATAAGTACTCAACGCCTAGTATTTTTGCAAAAGCTTCCACTCTGATCGACCCACCAAGGTCAGGAGATACCGCAATAGTCTCATTCAAATTGTACTTTTTAAAGTACTTAGCCATCAGAGGAATTGCTGACACGCTATAGGCAGGAATGGAGAACAGTCCCAGCCCTTCTACATTATGTATATCGATAGTAACCAACCTTCTAACTCCCACAGATCTAAGTAGATGAGATAAAACTCCTAAGCTTACGATCTCCCCATGAAGGAAGATCTTATGTTGCCTGGCGTAAGCTAAGTACGGGATTACTGCATGAACCTCTGCACCATCTTCATTTAGTTTGTGAGCTAAAAACAACAATTGCAGTATATACCTGTCGATTGGTGGATAGGATGACTGCACTATTGCAACACGTTTATTCATAACATCGCTCATAATCCTGAAGTAGCTCTCACCATCTGGAAAGAGTTTGGCATCAATTTTTACAAGATCTGCACCCAATTTTTCAGCTAAACTAGTTGCTAAGTCTTTTGATGCCGGTCCTGGGGCGATCAACCACCCTTTTTGTCCATCTATAGACATGTAATGTAGAAAGAGTCGGGTGCCTTTTTTCTTTATCGCAACAGATTAAATAAAATTATTAGGATGTCTTACCAATAATTTCATAGACGGTTATGGAAAAAGAGGCAATGGCCTACACGAAGCTTATTAGTACTGATGTGAAATGCAAGCTTTGTCCAAGAGGTTGTACCATAAAGAACTCAAAAAGGGGAGTATGTAGAGTAAGAGAGAACAGAAATGGGGCTCTTTTCACTTTGATATATGGCACAACTACTGCAGAGGCTATCGATCCAATAGAAAAGAAACCTTTATTTCATTTCTGGCCTGGTAGCGATACATACTCGATATCAAGTTTATCATGCACTCTATTCTGCCCATGGTGCCAGAACTGGGAGATAAGCCAAGCATCTCCTGGCGAAGTCTATTCACATGAAATCACTTCTGAAGAAATCATTAAAAGAGTTCTTAAAGCAAACTCTTCATCCATCTCCTACACTTACAACGAGCCACTCCTTTGGTATGAATTCGTTTATGAGACATCCAAGCTCTCGAATGAGAATAAAATTCATAATGTACTTGTTACGAATGGTTATATAACAGAGGAAGCTCTTTTACCTTTAGTTAAATATATAGATGCTGCCAATGTCGATATAAAGGGCTTTACTGAAGGCTTTTATCGCACTTATTGTAAGGGCAGTTTAGAACCTGTACTTTTAGCAACAAAATTGATGAAGAGAAAAGGTACACACATTGAAGTGACGAACTTGATAATCCCTGGCATCAATGATTCTTTGGACGAAATAAAACAGCTTGCAACATGGGTGAAGGATTGTTTAGGCTCAGACACACCTTTACATTTCTCACGTTTCTTCCCCCACTATAAGATGACAGACATATATGCAACACCATTTGAGACTTTGTTAAAGGCGAAGAATATCGCTGAGGAAGAGGGATTACAATTTGTCTATATAGGGAATGTGGTAGGCGAGGGTGAAAATACATACTGCCCAAATTGCCAACATCTTTTAATAAGAAGGACGGGTTTCGATGTGCTTAAGATCGATCTATCAAAGGATAAAAAGTGTCCTAACTGTGGATTTAATATCAATATAATAGGTGAAGTGAAAACTCGAAGTTTTATTAGATGGTTTTAATATAGGTGAAGGTGAAATTTGATATGGAAAGCGTTACGCCAAGATTCTTTTACTGTACTCTATGATAAGAAGTGCAAAGCCTCTTTATCGCGATATTTTGATATAATATTCGATAAGAAGATTGCAAAGTTCAATTTATTAAAGACTTTTTCCATCGATTTTCAAGGAAAAAGCACGGCTGAGATGTGGAAAGCACACAACAAATCAGTTGAAGATTTCAATAATTATATAAAAAAGGTCGATTCTGGCCAAGAAATCAATGATCTTGCTGAGAATAGTCTACTAGATCTCAAGATTGCTTTAGCAAAGAAAGTGCTTGAGAGATGTGTATTCTGCATACACGCGTGTGCAGTCAACAGATTAAAAGGCAAAACGGAGTACTGTGGTTGCAGTATGGATTTCCCTGTTTCGACTATGTTCGACCATTATGGAGAAGAGCCTGAGCTTGTACCATCATTCACCGTGTTCACTATTGGTTGCACTATGACGTGTCTTCATTGTCAGAATTGGATGATCAGCCAATGGAAAGAGGCAGGCACTCAATACGAATTTGAAGAGGTTGCGAGTCAGGTAGATAAAGCCAAATCAAGGGGTTGTAGGAACTTGAATATGGTAGGTGGAGACCCTACTCCTTATCTTTATCACTGGTTGGAGATATCAAGGGAGATTAAGGAAAATTTACCTATAGTCTGGAACTCTAATAGCTACTACAGTCACCCTTCTTCTCGATTACTAGCTCAGTGGGCTGATGTTTATCTGTTAGACTTCAAGTATGGAAATAACGATTGTGCAATAAGGATATCCGATGCACCAAAATATTGGGAAACTTGTACGAGAAACCATCTCATTGCTAAAGAACATGGAGAGTTAATTATACGCATATTGGTTCTCCCGAAACATATAGAATGTTGCTTCAGACCCATAGTTGAGTGGATAGTTAAGAACCTAGGAAGGTATGTTAGGGTCAATGTTATGTGGCAATATACTCCCCATTGGAGGGCTCATGAGATACCAGAACTAAAGAGAAGACTAAGTAGGGATGAGATGGAGCAGACGATACATATCGTAAAAGATGTTGGATTGGAGAATTTCATTACATAAGACGGTAAAGTATCCCGATTGTTAAACTTTTAAGCAAGCTATTAAAATTAGATAATCTGGGATGACGCAACAATATTGTATAGAATGTGGAGGCATCGTGTTTTATGATTCTACTTCTAAGCACTATATTTGTAAGAAGTGTGGTTTATATATTACGAAGGATGAACTCTTAGATTTAAAGGAAAAACTTAGAGGAGAAAGGGTAGAAAATAGTAAAAAGCGAAAGCACGATGAGTATTTAAAGTGGTGGCTAAGTAAGAAATAGATTGAATATAATTAATCGTTAACCTCTTCTCCACCACGAAGGATATTAGCTAAGGTAGCAGAAAGCACTACCAAACCCTCCCGAGTAATCGATGAAATTGGTATAAGATCTTGCTCAAAACCAAGCGATATCAATTCGCGTAAAATTTTACTACTTAAAAGGTACTGTGATCCCTCCTCTTCTTCACGTATAGATTCTTCAAGAATAGCTGAGCTCGATGCCCATTCCATAATTCGATTTATTCCCTTACCTACCAAATCTCTTTTTGTCAATACAGGTATCTGTGATAGCTTAAGCCTTAATTGAACAGATGTTGAGAGAAGTGCCATTGAGACGAAGTTTATAGGAGTCGAGACAAGCAAAGTATCAAAAAGAAAGAGTAATGCTCTATTCTCGCAACTTAAATTCTGGACTATAAAAGGACCACTCGATCTATAAGCGAAGAGTTCTATCTGACCAGGTGTGTCTACTATTACGTAATCTGGACGGAACTCATCGATATCATCTTGGAGTTTCTCGATCTTGGTTGCGATAAGGTCAGATGCAAGTATCAGGGCCCCGTTCGGTCCCAAATGGTAAGTCGCCATAATATTTTGAATGTCTATATAGTTTCTTACATCGACATCTGGCACGTAGGGAAGTTCTAAAGGTCCTGGATCAAGGTTGACAGATATTGCATATGAGCCTTTCTCAGTATACCAAGAGACGAGTGTTGATGTAAGAAGGGACTTGCCTGACCCAGCAGTTCCTAAGATGAATATTACGAACATAAGCCATATTAAATTGGAGAGGTTTGTTTAATGTTTTTTGTATCTGTAACTCGAGTAAAACTCTAATAATAAATAAAAGATCTTTATAAATTTAGAATTGGATATTTATGAGATAATCTCTGTTGGAAATGAGCTTCTTAATGGAAAGACTTTAAACACAAATGCTCATTGGCTTGCAAAGGCTATAACTGAGTTAGGATATTTCGTTAGGCGTTGTACGGTAATTAGAGATGATATAGAAGAGATATCTTCTGCAGTTAGAGAATCTTTTGAAAGAAGAGTAGATTGGTTGATCATATCAGGTGGTCTGGGACCTACTTATGATGATAAGACACTCCAAGGTTTAGCGAAATCCCTCGATCGAGAATTAGTCTTAAACGAAGATGCTTTAAGGATGGTAAAAAAGAAGTATACAGAGATTTTTGATCATGGTCTGCTGAAAACGGTCGAGCTTACACCTGAGAGGATAAAGATGGCTACTTTACCTGAAGGTTCAAAACCTCTTCCAAATCCAGTAGGTACAGCTCCTGGAGTTTTATTGAGAAAAGGCAGTATGAATATCATCTGCCTCCCTGGAGTTCCATCAGAGATGAAGACCTTATTTAAAGAAAGTATTATACCAATTATAGCAAAAATAAGAAAAGGTTTCTACCGAGAGAATAATGTTTTCATAACTGGTATAGTTGAATCAGAATTGGCACCACTTATTGACAGAGTGTTGAAAAGTAATCCCTTGGTGTATATAAAATCACATCCAAAAGGTCGAGAAGAGGGTGTTTCTAAGATTGAAATTCAAGTAACTACAACTGCCGAGGAGCCTTCAATCGCTTTAAAAAGAATCGAGGTTGCATTAGAGCAGTTGGTCTCTTTAATAGTCGAATATGGTGGGAAAGTCGATGAGAAAAGCACAAGATCTAAGATCGAGATGTTAAAGCGGGAATATCCTGAGTATCCAATGGTAGGTGTGGGGGCACTGATCAAGCAAAATGATTCGGTTCTTTTAGTTAAAAGGGCGCATAAACCAGGTAAATGCAAATGGGCCCTACCAGGTGGTCTTGTAAAGCTTGGTGAAACGATTAAAGATGCAGTAAAACG
This sequence comes from Candidatus Methylarchaceae archaeon HK02M2, assembly GCA_024256165.1. Taxonomy (NCBI): domain Archaea; kingdom Thermoproteati; phylum Nitrososphaerota; class Nitrososphaeria; order Nitrososphaerales; family Candidatus Methylarchaceae; species Candidatus Methylarchaceae archaeon HK02M2. Next base: position 25,953 of record JAKLZG010000064.1, on the reverse strand, counting down.
CGAGGTAAAAGAAGAAGTAGGGCTCAAGGTAGAGTTAGTGGATCTAATAGATGTATCTGATTATATTGTGTTCGATGATGAGAATAGGATACGCTTTCACTATTTGATCTTAAACTTTTTAGCAAATCGCATTGATGGAGAGATAAGAGGTAGCGAAGAGTCTTCTCATGTCAATTGGTTCAAGGTTGAAGAACTGAACAGTTTGGAGATTACCAGCACTACAGAAAAGCTTCTGAAAGACTACTTTATGAAGGATCAAGATAATCAGTAGTTAAAATAAGTTTGGTTAGTTTGATATTCAGTTGTGAAGGTTTATGGTAGATAAGAATTTTACATAACTTTACCGATGGTCGTTATTGGCTTTCTAATAATCTGTGCAAGTCTTTCGATCTGTGCTCCATCCACAGTAACCAATATTGCTGTAGCAGGACCTGCTGGTTTTTCTAAGTCTATTCCAACACCATCATAAAACTTAACTTGACGCCCGACTAATTGGGTTATCATCCTTGCTTCGTAGGCTATGCCTTGAGTATCGACAGGAATTACATCGTGAACAAAATCAAGTTGAAGCAACCTAAGGATCTCTTGAAGGTCTGCTATCTTTCCTTCTCTCTCAGCTTGTAGGACTTCTTCTCCAATCTTTGGATTACCTATTATTATAAGGACATCGTTAGGCTGAGTTCGCCCCATTCTCAGCTCATCTTCATGGACAAGTCCCAAAGCCATTAAACCTAGACCTGTCTGATCGGTAATTACATTCTCCTCTGTATTTACGCTTATCGACTGTTCTGGATCGAGTCCTATTTTTTTTAACTCATTCTTTACACCTTCTAATATATTGATACCTGTGGGGGTCATCTCAACGCTCAATGTCACTACAATTAGCCTTGGCCACGAATTTATCGCAATGGTATCCATAAGGACTAACCTGGTCATGAAACGACCTAATGTAAAACAATCCACCTTTACCTTATCCATTGGTTTCGAGCCTATACCACCTGATGATGTATAGCTTAAGGTTAAAATCAAGCCAGTCGGTAGCTTTAAAAGTGACACATCTCCCCTTTTCATCAAGACTACTTGTGAAGGCGTTACTTTAAATATCGTAGGGCGTACTATACTTCCTATACTTTTTAGCATAGTTAGATAAAAAGTTAAAGCTTGACGTATGATTTCTGATCTACTTAACTCATACTCGTTGGCTAATCCATCAAGTTCTCTTACTATCTTTTCAGGAAGCCTTACATTTATCGGGCTACTCAATTTTGAACGAATTATTATTAGATTAATTACTTATAATACTCTTGGTCTAAGTTACGGATTGAGAATGACTACAGATTATGAATTGATACTTTCAAGGTCAGTTGGATGCTTGGCAGGCGTAGCGATCGGAGATTCCATGGGGATGCCTACATCTGGGTACACACCAGAACAGATAAGTGAAAAGTTTGGAAAGGTAATAAGTTTTTTCGATGCACCTAAAGGGCACATAGTCCATGATGGGTTAAAGGCTGGGCATGTTACCGATGATACCCAAATAACATTGGTCTTAGCAGATGCATTGATAAATGATCAATATATCTCATCAGAAGGTTTTGCACAGCGATTATGGGAGTGGAGTGTTAAATGCGGTGCTTCTGCAAAGAGATTATTGGGACCTAGCACGAGAGCAGCTTTAGAGAAGGTGGCAAGAGGAGTCGATATTAAGTATGTCTCTGGATTAGGGGCTACAAATGGTGCAGCTATGAGAGTGTCTCCAGTAGGAATTGTCGATGCGGGTTCAAATTTACACGAAATAGTAAAAGATGTGGCGAAATCATGTGCGTTCACTCACAATACTGATGTAGCTATCTCGGCTGCCTCAGCTGTAGCATGTTCGATCTCTAAGGCAATCAAAGGAAATTGTAGTATTGACGATATCATCGAGGCTGGAATAAGAGGTGCAAGGCTTGGTGCTCAGTTTGGAAGTCTATATCCAGCTGCTCCTGTAGATAAAAGAATAGAGCTGGCTATAAATTTGGTTTCACATGCTAAGAGTCCTATAGAAGTTATAGATTACCTTTACAATTATGTCGGTGCTGGAATAGCTTCTAATGAAGCTGTGCCAACAGCATTTGGAGTATTTGCTGCTACTTATGGAGAGCCGATGGATGCTATAATAATGGCAACAAACATAGGCGGGGATGCAGACACAATAGCATCGATAGTAGGCGGGATTGGAGGGGCATTTAAAGGGATCGAGGCTTTTCCTAAGGAGATGGTTAAAAAAGTTGCGAAAATCAATGAACTGAATTTTGATGAAATTGCTAGGAAACTCTTGGAAGTGCGGAAGATGAGGTTGATAGAGTGATAGGTATACTAGCGCTTGGAGATATGGTTGTAGATTTAGGTCAAATTCCTATAGATAATATACTATAGGAAGTATACTACGGATAGTAGCTAATGCTGTTGTAGCGATATGGTTATAATTATTTAATTTAAGTGACGGTTTTTTCTAGCATTCTTAACTTCAAAGCTCTTTTCATCTCTAAAGCGATCCTATCACCCATGCTCATTCTTTTATTGTACTTCGCATTCGCGTACTGAGAGCCAACACCCATATGCACATTCGTGCCACCCCCATGCCTCGTTGCAACATCTTGGGTTACAGGGATATGAGCGTAGACATCTTCACCACTAGGAACGTCATATAGTCCATACTCTACGGCTTTACCTGGAACCTTGCCCCAAGTTATCAAAGTTTGAAGGCACCAAGCTCCGATTATTCCCGGGGGTTCGTATTTTTTCGTTGCTAAAAGGAAGGCATTAGCACACTTATGAATATCCTTCAATAGAGACTCTCTGAGGCTCATAGCTAGATGGCATGTAACTTCAAAGGATGGGACTTGCTTGATCTTCTGTTGAATATCTATAGGTAGTCTCTTCAATCCATCGAATATTGTCTCTCTTCTCTCATCTATAGAGAGTAACTCATTCGCTAGGCATACTCTTGCTTCATCCAGATTCGTATCATGAAGTTCAGAGTAGATGTCATCCACATCCCCCCACTCCTCCTCTGCATTTAATGGTGAAAGGAAGAAGTTGAAATTTGCATGGGGGCCCAAGACTATCTGCTCTACTCTAGCCCTCTTTAAGCAATTCTCATTTAGGTTGCCATTTTCTACCTCTATTGTAACTTTATCCTCGAGATCATTAGAGTCGGCAGCGAAGATGAACTCCCTCTCAAGCTCCCTTTTTGCATTCTCAGATTTTAAGAGTATAGGCTCATCTATATACTCCTTGAGCTTTATTCTATTCGGATAGACTTCAAATTCGTAAGATTTTGGGTAAGGTATACCTGCTTTATCACAGTACCAATAGTAGTCCTTCTCTATTTCTCCTCGGTTCTCTATCTTCAAAAGTTTTCTTGCGCCAAAAATAGGTATCAGGAATTCATTTTCTATTCTACTACAGTAATCATCGCCGCCTAAATATACAGAGAAAGCTCTATTTGGTATCTGGAGACATTCTAAATCCATTAAATCATCTAAATACTTGAATATGTCTGGGTATTCGTCCAAGATTATCAGAGCTATCTTCCAATCACCATTTTTTTTCAAGTCCCTTGGATCAAAAACACAGATCATATCCTCTCTGGTATGTTTGGGTAAGTCTTCTATCTCTTCAACTTTACCTACTATTGGATTCTGTAGATAGATTATAGCCCTTTGTTTCGTCGTATAGATTATCCTTCTTAACCCGTAGTCCCTAGCGCCCGATGCAGCATCAAGGGCAGAGTGGGAGCCCAATATTAAAGATATAGGCTCCTTGTACTTGCTAGCTACTTCTTGCATCTCCTCTCTTTTTATCATACACGTATACCTCTTACTATTACTCCTGGCTTTCCAATGACCTTACCTATAGTCTTTGCTCTCATGCCATGCTTTGTAAATATTTTCAGAATTTGATCCTCCTCATCTCTAGGTGCACATAAACAAAATCCGATTCCCATATTAAAAGTTCGATACATTTCCCTTTTAGCTATTGAGCCTTCCCTTTTGATTAGTTGGAATATCGACAAAGGTTCGGGCATATCATCAAGTAATAAACCCATCTTCGGCTTCAACAGCAGTCTTGCAAGCTTCGAAAAAGCCCCACCAGTTATATGAGCCAAGCCATGCACTTTACACCTTTTTAATACCTCAAGGACTGGTCTAACGTAGATTCTTGTCGGCATCAACAATTCTTCTCCAAGGCTCTTCTCAAGCTCAGGTATGAACTGATCGACTTTATATTTTGGAAGTAACGCTTTCCTTGCAAGAGACAAGCCGTTAGAATGAATCCCTATGCTTTCTACGCCAAATACGGTATCACCAACCTCTAAGTCTTTCCCAGTGATTACCTTATCTTTATCGATAACACCAATTGCTAAACCTACAAGATCGAAACCTTTTCCATCAATTCCTTTTATCACATCTGGCATGATTGCTGTCTCTCCACCAACGATCGATACACAAGCCTCCTTTGCTCCCTTAGCAAGACCTTCCATGATCTCTCTTACGATCTTTGTATCGGGCTTCTCGAGAGCCAGATAATCGACAAGAGCTATTGGCTCAGAACCTACACATATCAGATCGTTGACATTCATAGCTATACAATCTATGCCTATTGTATCATACTTATCCATCATTTGGGCTATAAGCACTTTTGTACCTACACCATCAGAATGAACTGTTAGTGCCCTTTCGCCTATGTCTATAATACCTGCATAATGTCCTATCTCAATGAGAGGGCAACCGAACTTTCCTTGTCTCGATTTAAAAGTGTCAGAAAGTTGCTTGAAAATATCTTTGCGAATTTTGCTTACTTCATCTAGGTCAACACCAGCTTTAGCATATGTGAGCTTTGTCATCGATTCACCTTTTTATTAGTCGAGATTTGTTTTTCTATAAGCACAGGTTTTGTAAAACAGTTTCGTTAATTTGGAAGTTTTCGCATCTTTGACTTTGTCCTTCTTTAAAAGCTTGACTTTAACACTCAAGTTTTATCAGACCTATACTTTGACAGTTTCTCCTTTAATTCATGGCGTTTAATGCTTAATATCTCTATAGAGAGCAAGGCTGCGTTCTTGCCGTTGTCTATACCAACACATGCAACTGGAACCTTTGAAGGCATCTGAACTATGGATAATAACGCATCCAGACCTCCAAGCTTTGCTGAGATCGGGACTCCAATCACAGGTTTTATAGTCAAAGATGCTATAAATCCAGGTAAATGAGCAGAAAGCCCAGCAACTGCTACGAATACATCTGCATCTGAATTCATGATGTATATTTCTAGCTGTTTACGATCTCTATGAGCTGAGAGAATCTTCTTTTCATATTCGATTTGGAAATCTTCAAGTACTTTACATATCTCTTCTAAAATCTTTTGATCTGACTTACTACCAGCTATAACAGCAACTTCCATCTCATTCACTCTTTTTCGATAATTCATCTCTAAGCAGAGCTACAGGGTCCATCTTCCCGACTTTTGGAAGCCAGTCGATCCTCTTCCCAAGAATACCCTTATCTCTCCTATATTGGTAAAGCATCCTCACACGATCTGCAACATCCATTCTTTTACACATTAGTTCAGGAGATCCTATATCGCTCCTATAAAATAAACCCCAACCATCTAGAAGTTTTATATAAGGTACACATCTATCAATGATCTTGCTTGCTTTTGTTATCTCATCAGATATAGCGAGTATTTCAACAAGCCTTGATCCCGCTGATAGTATCTCCCCGCCTTCGTTGAGATCAGCACTGCCCCAATAAAACTTACATCCCCCCCTCTTTATTGCTTGCTCATCCACAAATACAGGGTGGTTTTTAGCCAACTTTCTATTATTAGGATAGCCTTTTGGCGCAATAGCTTTAACTACAGTGGATCTCTTATCGAATTCAACATTTAACTTTGATAAGTTACCGTCTAATATTGCCAAGCATATATCAACAAAGTCTGTCTTTAATGTGTTTAAGACATTCAACGCTTCAGGATCGCCAAGCCTAGAATACATCTCGATTATCGTAGGACCCTCTATCTCTGTTAACATCATCTGACCAGCAACCATACCATGGTACCTCTTACCAACCTTATCTTGTATAGCACGGACCAATGAATTTACTATCTTCAACGACTCTTCATACTCTTTCTTTGTTATGAATGGCAACGTGAATCCTGAACCACATATAGAACCCATGCCACCTGTCTCTGTACCTATGTCAAATTCATGAGCGTGCTTGTTGTCTTGGACTAAAGGCATACCCTTTATGCAGCGTCCATCAGTGAAGCACTGCAGAGTGTATTCAGGACCCCATACTTTCTCCTCTACGAGTATCTTATCTTCAATATCAGAATAACTTTTCATATATCCCTCTAACCAGTCAGCATGTTTAGACTTGAACCTCTGCTTCTCATCGTGAAGGTATAATTGCTGATCTTCTACAACCTTTACACCTTTTCCACCTGCCTGTCTTGCAGGCTTCAAGGCTACATTTTGTAACCATGTTAGGGTATCAGAGTATTTTTCAAGGACAGAGTAAGCCTCTTTAGAAGACCTGAATGTCTTGAAGAGCAGCTTTCCACTCATCCCATACTCCCATTGCAAGCGCCTCATCTCAGCCTTTGACATCTCTATTATAGCTACATCTCTACTCGCACCGACACAAGGTATCCCTTTTCTCTCTAGCTCATCTGGAACTGCATGAAAGTTCGGTTCCTCAGGCCCGATTATTACAAAGTCTACACACCACCTCTTTGCATACTCTACGACCTTCTCTGGGTCTGTAGTCTTAGATAGAGCGAAGTCGCCTCCGGATTTTTTACAAATATTAAATATACCAGGGTTTCTTATATCACCCAGCCAGAAGATTCTTGGATGGTGATCACTTCTTTCTAAAGCCTCTGCGATTGCATGCTCTCTTGATGCGTTGCCTAGGCCCATTATCTTCATAAGATTTCCTTCCAATAATTCACATATTAGTTATTTGGGTAGCCCCAACAAACATTTTTATCATAAAAAATATTTGTTCATATTTATTATCCTTGTTCAAAATGTATTATCCTTCCTTTCTATTTGAAAATAGACTGATAATTCTTACTTTATTATCATGTAGGCCTCTCAGGATATTTTCCTGTAAAGCAACCCAAGCAAAGGGAGGATTCGGGTAAACCTATAGATTCACATAGCCCATCGATAGAAAGATAGGCAAAACTGTCTGCGCCTATAATCTCAGCAATCTCATCGTTCGATAAGGCTTTACCTATCAATTCATCTTCTGGAGGAACTTCTGTTCCGAATGGACATCTTGATATTAAAGGAGGGCTACCTATCCTTACATGAACTTTTTTTGCGCCCTTTCTCTTTAGATTATAGACAGTGCTTCTTAGAGTATTTCCCCTTACAACGCTATCGTCGATCAGAATTATTTCTTTACCGTCAACAGACGTCCGTATTGGGTTCAACTTCAACTGAACTCCAACTATCCTATCAAATTGGCTGGGCTTTATTGCGCTTCTTACATGCCTTCCTGTCCTAGTGAATCCGTACTTTACTGGAATTCCGCTATTCTTTGAATATGACATAGAGAAAGGTATGGCTGTATTGGGAACGCCTATAACAACTTCAGCTTTGACAGGATTCTCCTCTGACAACCTTTGACCTATCATATCTCTAACATTGCTAACAGAGATCGAGTTCAAATATGAGTCAAGCCTTGCTAGATAGACATACTCAAAACTGCAGTAAGCTGTCTTATTTTTAATGTGTCTTTTCTCTATACTCAAAGGATCGAACATGACTGTTTCTCCTGGTTTTACAAAACCTGATTGTTCTGCCCCAATTACATCAAGGGCTGAGCTTTCAGATGCTACTGCACCAATATCGAAACCTATGGCCCCAACTTCCAATGGTTTTATTCCTTGAATGTCCCTTCCACAGATCATTTTCTCATCCTTTGTTAGGGTTATAAAAGAGTAGCCACCTCCCACCTCTCTTATCAATGTTTTAGTAGCCTCTAAGGGGTCTCTCAGTTCAGATATTTTCTTAGATAGCATCTCAGCAAATATCTGGAAGGATTTCTGCCTGTTATCGTGTAATGCTGGTTTTCCATCTCCCACCAATGCAAGTTCTATGGGCTTCTCTACCTTTATGGCATAGTCTCTTTTCTCAGCAGACACTTGCCCTATCCCTAGAAAACCCTTCATATAATCTTGCTTTATTTTTCCAAATACTTCATCTACAAGACCCTCACCAGAAATCCATCTTAGCGGTTCAGTATTATCATGATGAGTGTAGATAACCAAGCTTGTCGACTCTTGACCCCTCCCCTGGAGGGCACTCAATCCATAGTAGATGAACTTGGATGAATCCCAGTTTACCCTTTCATCACCAAAAGCATAGAATCCGAATATTCCAGCCAATCTAACCTTTCATCTCCTTTCTCGTCCGAAATTTTAGAGGGTATTTGAGGCATGAGTAGTCTCCTGTTACACATGAAAGGCAGAACTCTTTGATAGGTAATCCTATCCCTCTACTTAGACCTTCTATATCGTTATAACCAACGAAGTCTACTTCTAGGGCGGATGCAACCGCTTTATTGATGAGATTCAAGTCCTTCTCATCTTTGCATACTTTATACACTATCAATTCTTCTTGAGTAGGAAAGTCGATTCCAGTATAGCAAGGGTATCTTATTGGAGGGAATGTTGAAAAGAGACGTATCTTCTTTGCTCCTGCTTTCTTCAATATTCCGACAATTATAGATGAGCTCGTACCTCTAACAATGCTGTCATCCACGACTATTACATCTTTTCCTTCTACAGTAGATCTTATGGCGGTCACCTTCTTAACGATCTCCTCTCTCCTTTTTTGAATAGGCTCTATGAAGCTCCTTAAGCTTCCTCTCTTTCTGTATCTACCTTTCATCAACCCCTCTTCGAAAGGAATCTTTGATTCTACTGAGAACCCTTGAGCAGCAGGTCTAGCTGAGTCAGGTACCGGAATAATCACATCGCCATCAGATTGGTACTTTTTAGCTAGCTCAGCCCCGATCCTCTTCCTTGCAATATAGACGTTTATTCCCTCTAAATAAGAGCTAGGATAGGAGAAGTACGTATACTCAAAGGGGCAATGTGCATGCTTTATACCTGTAGAGAATATAAAGGTTGAAAAACCATCTTTGTCTATCTTGACTAGCTCACCAGGTTTTACGTCCCTTATTAAACTCGCTTCAAGAAAGTCAAGGGCACAGCTCTCTGATGCGATAAAATAAGTTTCTTTTTCTTCTTGATATCCTATACAAAGGGGCCTGAATCCCCTTTCATCCCTTGCTGCTAAAAGCTCACCATTCTCTGTCAAAATGACCATCGAGTAAGAGCCGTCGATTTCTCTATTCAATATTTTAAAAGCTGTCTGCCAATCCTTATATTTGGTAAATAATTGAGTTAGCCTAAAACCAACAAGCTCTGTATCTGTCACTGAAGTAGAAACGTAAAATTGTTCTGATACTTTACTTGCCAATTCTTCTGCATTCACTACAGTTCCATTATGAGCTATGTAAAGTGATTTGCCTATCTTTATAGGGTGGCTATTCTCAATTGTTGTACTGCCTTTTGTGGAGTAGCGAACATGACCTATACCCACATTCCCATGCATCTTCCCAACATTATAAGTATCTTCTAAATCGTTCATGACAAGACCTAGTTTCTTGTAAACTTCGTGGCCAATTACAGCGATTCCCCATGATTCTTGACCTCTATGTTGAAGGCTCTCAAGCCCCCTAACCAAAAATTGTGAGATGTTATAGTCACCTAAGGAATAAGCCCCAATTACTCCACATTTTTCCCTCATTTTACTTCACCCATACTTCTTGGCAAGGACGTTTCCCAACGATCCCGTAAATCAGATATCAATATAGACATCAATTTGTCATCTTTATTAGAGATTTCCAGTTCATCTCCCCCAACTTTACCTATTACACCACATACAATATCGAAATTCTTCATTATTCTTAAGAGTTCATCCATAAGACTACGTTCCACCTCTACTATAAACCTAGAATGAGTCTCTGAGAAGAGGAGTTCGTCGATTCTTAGATCATAAGAAGGAGTCTTTGCGCAATCGATCGATGCACCAATACCCCCTGAGATGCACATCTCCGCTAAAGCTATCAACACTCCACCTTTAGATATATCATGTACAGCTTTAACGAGTCCTTTTCTTATGATATCTTTGACTACGTTTAAAGTCTTCTTTTCTTTGATAAAGTCGATCTGCGGCACAATTCCTCCAACTATATTATGGATATATTCATAATACTCTGATCCACCCATCTCTGATTTCGTCTCACTTAGAATTACCACATAATTCCCTTCATGCTTAAAGTCCATCGTTGTTATCCATCCTTGATCCTCTATCTTACCTATCGCTGCTATAACGGGGGAAGGTTTGATCGCTTTATTCTTTACCTTATCCTCATTATAAAAGCTAACCTTTCCTCCCACACATGGTAGCCCTATAGCCCTTGAATAGTTTGCCAAGCCCCTTACCGATTCGCTAAAAGTCCAGAAGACCTCAGGATTCCCTGGATCGCCAAATTGAAGGTGGTCAACGAAAGCCAATGGCTCAGCACCTACAGAGATAAGGTTTCTGCACGACTCGGATAAGCATCCTGCTGCCCCATTGTAGGGGTCTAGATAACAATGCTTACTATTTCCATCTGCTTTTATGGCCAAGAAAGAGTCATCAGGCAATCTCATTACTGCAACATCTCCCTGACCTGGCTTCACCACAGTCCTTATACCGACTTCATTATCATACTGCTCATAAACCCAACTCCTACTAGCAATATTTGGACTACACATTAACTTTGAAAATATGGATAAGAGATCGGATGAGATTTCTGGTTTTTTAATTTCATTTAAATTCTTTAGATAATCTGGCTCTTTCAACCTTCTATGAATTATAGGTGCTTTAGCCAATATGTTTGCTGGGACGTTAGCTAGCTCTTCTTCTTCCATTTTGACTGTTAGGTTTCCACTATCAGTAACTTCGCCTATTATACTGTATGGCAGCTCATACTTCCTAAATACCTCACAGACTTCTCTCTCATAACCTTGCTCTACTATAAAGACCATCCTCTCTTGGGACTCTGATATCATTATCTCTATAGGGCTAAGATCCTTCTCACGTAAATGGACTTTTGATAGTTCAATCTCGATTCCACATCCACCTTTTTCAGCCATCTCTGATAGACCAGTAGTAAGACCTCCCCCACCTAGATCCTTTAGACCTCTGACATGACCTCTTTCAACGGCTTCTAATGTTGCTTCGATTATGAGTTTTTTCATAAAGGGATCTGGAATCTGTACTGCTGATCGCTCCTTGTCCGATTGACCAGTCAATACTCTTGATGCGAATGTTACTCCATGAATTCCATCCCTTCCAGTACTGCCACCAACGAGTATAACTTTATCTCCAGGATGTTTTGCCTCTGCAAGAACAAGATTTTTACTTCTACCCAATCCAAGGCAGACTACATCTACAAGGCAGTTTCTCTCAAAGCATTCATCGAACTCGATTTCCCCTGCAACTGTTGGCACACCAACACAGTTTCCATAGTCAGAAATGCCCCTCACAACATGCTTAAAGAGCCACCTAGAATGAGAACTATTTTCTATATTACCAAACCTAAGAGAGTCTAAAAGGACGATAGGTCTTGTGCCCATGCAAAGGATGTCCCTCAAAACACCTCCTATCCCCGTTGCCGCCCCTCCATAAGGGTCGATCGCAGATGGGTGATTATGGCTCTCTATATGCAAAGTGACCAAATAACCAGCGCCTATTTCGACAACACCAGCATCATATCCAGGTCCTATTATAACTCTAGGTCCTTTTGTTGGGATTTGCTTTAAAACAGGGATGGATGACTTATAACTGCAATGTTCCGACCATTCAGCATCTATCATAGCCAACTCCAGATCATTAGGCTCCCTTCCTAACATCTTCCTAGCTCTATCGATTTCATCTTTTGTCAAGTCTACAATAACGGGATTCAGGAAGACCAATTACTTCACCTTTTTCTCATATATTCAATCATAGATGTAAAGATCGACCTTCCATCTTCACTCCTAAAAGGGCTTAAAATTCTCTCAGAAGCTCTTTCAGGGTGAGGCATCAAACCTAAGATATTGCCTTCAATATTACATATACCTGCTATGTTATCCATCGAACCGTTAGGATTGGCTTCATCCGTAGCCCTGCCTTCTTCATTAACGTATTTGAGCACGATCTGATTCCTGTCATAAAGCTCTTGAAGATCACGCTCTTCAATGAAATATCTCCCTTCATTATGGGCTATGGGCATCTTTAATATATAAGATCTTTTGAGCTTATCTGTAAAAATAGATTTAATGCTTACAATAGAAAGATTTACCCATTTACAGATGAACTTTAAAGAAGAGTTCCTTAACAACGCTCCTGGAAGAAGCCCAGCCTCTACCAATATCTGAAAACCATTACAAATCCCAAGGATTGGATATCCATCTTTTGCCATCCTTTTCACCTCTCTCATGACAGGGCTATGAGCAGCTATTATCCCACCTCTCAGCCTGTCACCATACGAGAAACCTCCAGGAAGGATTATTCCATCATATTCATTTAGGTCTTCACACTTATACCAGACGAGGTCGGCTTTTATCTTCACAACTTTATTTAAGACATAGATCGTATCCAAATCGCAGTTGCTCCCAGGAAATTGTATGACTGCGACTTTCATACTATTCTCCATCTACGCTTATAGAGCATGTGTGGGCTACTGGGTTGTAGATCCTTAGCTCATCACAAAGCTTTGATGTTGTGTTTTTTGCATCTTCACTCGTCTCAGCATCGATCCACACCTTCAACAACTTTGCCGTTCTCACAATCTTAACCTGTCCATAGCCACCTTTAATCAATAGATCCCTTAGAATCGTCTCCCCCTCAGGGTCTCTAGCACTAGCTTTATTCTCTATAACAACTTTGACAAGGTAAGTCTTCATAAGTTACTTTTCACCAAAATAGGTAAAGGTGTAGTTATAGAAGATAAAAGCATAACCTACGTGATACTAGTTCCTGAGACCCATTATAAACATTCCTTTAGGTTTAAGAAATATGTATAAGTATAACCTAGAGGTATAACCTACACAGTTTTCTGGATAAATCCATTAAACCTTTTCCAATATAACAAAACGATCTAAATATAATAATGTCATTATTATCCTATGTTGGATAGAGATGGTGAAAAGGCGCAATATTGCTCATGTAGTCGTGTTTATTAAAGAGAAGTATAAGAGGGCAGAAACTGTAGCTTGTCAACTTATAGAGAATTTATTAAAATTTGGTATCAATATAACTACAGTACAGCCCTTTAGATACAAATCAATACGCTCCGTGATTTCCATTAGGGAAGTAATGGACAAAGATATAGATCTTTTAGCTACGGTTGGGGGTGATGGCACCATTCTTAGGGCTTTACGGATGATCGATAAAGAAGTCCCAGTGCTTGGGGTAAACGTTGGAAGCAGAGGAGTCTTATCAGAGATATTGCCAAAGGAGGTGACAGCTGCCATCGATAAGTTAATTGAGGGTAAATATGTCTTAGATAGACGTTTGCGCATCAAGTCTTCCACTGATGTTAAAACCTTTCCTCCGGTCTTAAATGAGATTTTTTTCAACCGTGTTTCACATGTTTCCCTACCGACGGTGACCGTAAGAAAATCACAAGAGGTATTTTTAGAGCAGAAGATGGACGGTTTGATAGTAGCAACTCCTACTGGCACTACTGCCCACTCTTTTAGTGGAGGAGGCCCAGTAATTTATGAAGAAGCGAGGTCTATTCTTTTAATGCCAGTATTTCCATTGCTTAGATTACCCTCAATAATTCTCCCTTCAGAAACTATAGAAATATCTTTCTCAGACGATTTCTATATGATAGTTGATGGTCAAGAGGCATATACTATTAACGCCAGGCAATGGATTGAAATCGCTGAACATGAGCGTGATGCTGTCTTCGTAAGGTTCAATAAGAAGAAGATATTACGCCAACTAAATAATCTTGGTTTCTGACAAAAAACGATCAAAAAAGAGAGCTTTAGTTCTGGATTCTACAGCATTTTACGCTGGTATACCATACACAGGTATCTCTATTTATTTTACAACTCCTCAAATTATTCGTGAGATATCTCATAATCGAGCATTAAAAATGGCTATCTCAGCTCTCATAGAAAGTGGTAGGCTGATAGTAACCGAAGTAGTCCGCAATTTAATCGATGAAGTCAAGCAGATGGCAAGTAGAAGTGGGGATGTCATTAAGCTATCAGATGCGGATGTTTCTATCGTTACCCTTGGTGTCCAGTTAAAGCGAGATGGATATGATGTTACGATTGTCTCGGATGATTATTCAATTCAAAATTTAGTTAAATTTTTTAAATTGAAGTTCTCCCCAGTAATGATGAAGGGAATTTCAAAAACTATAAGGTGGTTCATCTACTGTAGTGGATGTGGTAAAGTCTTCAATAACGGTGAAGTAAAAGTATGTGACGTCTGCGGTACAAAGTTAAAAAGGAAGATGAGAAAATAGTGATTAACTATTTAAAATCATTAAGAAATCTCATGTATTATGTATCCTTTCCTTTTATTATATCGAAAAATTGGGGGTCTCGAAGCAAATAGTTACAGCCACTATACGGTAGGATTAAAATCCCCCTCAAGATGACTCCGCCGCGCCCAGTATCTAGCAGTAACCCAATCATTAAGCTGAATTGCTGTTTCAAGATTTTTAAAGTTATTTCCTGCAGGCAGTGTTCCCTCCACTTTCATCAAATAGATATCAGCTACACGCACATGTATTGGTAGACAACGAAGTTCTCTTGCTAGCACTAAAATAATCAGAAACAAAACTACAATAATTAGACCTGCTAAGATTTTTACTTGAAATTCACCAATTTTGAAGTAATTGAGAATGATTGCATTCTCAGAAAAAAGATAATAAGCCACAACTGAGAAAAATATTAACGTATAGACAAGGCTCGTAATCCTGTTTTTTAAATAAGAAACCACTTTTGATTTCCAGATCTGTGATGTTATCGGTTTAAGACCGAAGACTGTATTGGGACCAATGATTTTTATAACCCCCCCTCTAGTCTTTAATGTAATCCCTGGTAAATTTGTGACGCTTTGCTTCCGAAAATGTCGTATTATAAAGAACCCAACTAATCGCTCAACAGGTTCGATAATTATGAGTACAGCAGATAATAAACCTCCAAAGAAAATAATAGCAGTTAACTTTGCCTCAAACGTGGTAAAGTCTTGAAATAAAACAATGATTCCTATTAAAGCATAGGCAAAAGGTATATTATTAAAGATTAGAATTCTAGTGCCTATCGTCATTAATTATCGTAACCTTTTTCGTCTTATGTCAATTGAAATTTTCAAAGTTAAATCTAAATTTACTCATAATATTAAGGTTTTCTGGGTACAATAGTTATCTTTTTAGGTAATATTTCAAATATGATTTTTTTATGCTTCTTGGTGCTCATGTTTCTATCGCAGGATCGATAGATAAGGCTGTCGATAGAGCAAAGCAGATGGAATGTACAACCTTCCAGATATTCACAAGGAATCCAAGAGGCTGGAAATTCTCCCCTCTAAATCAAGAAGATGTTGATGCTTTCATCAAGAAGCTGGAGATTTACGGATTTAACGTATCTGTGGCTCACATGCCCTATTTGCCAAATATCTCATCACCCTTTGATGATGGCTATAAGAATTCAGTAGATACTCTTATAGCAGAGCTATTAAGATGTGGTCAATTGAACGTAGATTATCTCGTCACCCATCTAGGAAGTCATCTTGGTAAGGGTCTCGATATAGGTATTAAGAGGGCAGCTGATGCCTGCAATCAAGCCCTTTCAAGTGTGGATAACGATGTAATGCTTCTGCTCGAAAATACCGCTGGGATGAAGAATAGCGTCGGCTCGGAGTTTAATCACATAAAATGTATAATAGATCAAATAGAACAGAGGGATCGGGTTGGGGTATGCTTTGATACTTGTCATGCTTTTGTAGCAGGCTATAATTTAAACAATAGAAAGGCGGTAAATGAGACTTTAAAACTCTTCGATAAAATAGTCAATCTTTCTAAATTGAGGGTGGTTCATATCAATGATTCTAAAGGGAGATTAAACTCACACTTAGATAGGCATGAACATATAGGTATGGGATTTATTGGCGAAGAAGGTTTCAAAGCGATACTAACTCATAGTGTAATTAGGGAGTTACCTTTGATCTTAGAGACCCCCATTGATAGTAGGCGAGATAGTTTAGGAAATCTTAAGAAGGCAAGGGAGCTTATGAAAGGCAACCTTAAAGATTGTTAAACTTCTTTTGAGTGTAAGACCCAAATATTATCTGATTTTTATCGGTTAAGTCAAAAAAGGCCTATAATCAATTCTTTAACTAAACTTGAGTATACGACTTTGCTAGTTCTTTAAGTTGTTGTAATAACAAAGACCTCTTTTCTGGATACTTTCTCCATTGCTTGTCTAAGTCTCTACGATATTCGGGAGTTATTTTATCTTCTCTACGCAGTTTATTGAGCAAATCTACAAAATTACTGTATTCTTCCTGTCTCCTTACTTCTTCATCATCAACCATCAATTCAAGAGTATGTAAATTTACTACAAATATTAATTATTTTATCTGGAAAATTAAGAAATTTCAACAGAAACATAACCTGCTCTATTTGAAATATTATTACTATAGAACGATCGATAACTTGTTTGATAGCTGTCTTTCCTTTGAAATGATATGTTTGTAAACTTTTTATACTTCTTTTATTGACATACCGTTTCAAAACATTGAGAGGCAAAATTTTGCCATAATGATGATGATAATGGTAAGATCATTCAAAGAAAAATTACCTCAAGAAAGAAGAGTCAAGGAGAAAAAATGCCTTGGTCCTATTTCCCACCTCGAAGAAAGAGTTCCCTCAGACTGGTGGAGGCGTATCTTCAATTCACTTTACCTGAAAACAGATGCAGATTTAGTTGACGATCAAAGCATAACCCGTAGAGAAGTAGATACGTTCTCAAAGATTCTAAAACTCTCGCCTGAAGATAAGATTCTGGATCTATGTTGTGGTCAGGGACGCCATTCTCTGGAACTGGCAAGGAGAGGCTTCAAATACGTTGAAGGATTAGACCGATCCCATTATCTAATACAAAAGGCTAAATCGTCTGCTAAAAGATATGGTCTGAATATTAGATTTAGAGAGGGCGATGCTCGAAAACTACCATATCCACCCGATACCTTTGATGCGGTTTTGATACTGGGGAACAGTTTCGGCTATTTCGATACCATCCAAGATGACCTAAGGGTTTTAGAGGAGATATTTAGAGTTTTAAAACCTTGGGGCAGGGTACTCATCGATGTCGCTGATGGGGAATATTTAAAGAAAAAATTTCAAACTCACTCTTGGGAATGGATAGATAAGAATTATTTTGTATGCAGGGAGCGCTCCCTTTCCGTTGATGGAGAGCGTCTAATATCAAGGGAAGTAATTACCCATGTGGAAAAGGGCGTGGTTGCCGACCAATTCTATTCGGAAAGGCTTTACACCAAGAAAGGCCTGACCCAACTTCTGAAAACAGCAAACTTCAGTGATATCTCTCTTGAGAGTGAAATTTCTTCTAGTTCCCATAGAAAAAAGGACTTTGGCATGATGGAGCGTCGCTATATATTTACCGCTGTGGTCAAGAAAGAATGGAAGCCTACTAAAAAGAGAGTAAAAGAGGCGGTGAAGAGGGCGATAGTAATTTTGGGCGACCCTAGTAAACTAGACACTTTAAAGCCCTGCTCCATCTTCGATGACGACGATTTATACACAATCGATCAGTTGAAGTCAACTTTGGGGGAACTTAAAGGCTACCAGTTTTCATACCTGAGTAATCATGATAATTTAATCCAAGAATTGATTAGACTGAAAAGGAAGATCGATTTCGTTTTTAATCTGTGTGATGAGGGTTACAGCAACGATGCTGTAAAGGAGCTTCATATACCCGCCTTGCTAGAGATGCTTGGCATCCCCTACACAGGCTCTGGACCTCAGTGTCTTGCTTATTGTTATGATAAATCACTTGTCAGAGGAATTGCTAAGGAGATGAAAATCCCTGTGCCTAAAGCTTTCTTTATTAAGCCAGAAGATAGAACCTTTGAACTTTCCTTTGGCTTCCCTGCTATCGTAAAACCAAACTTTGGTGATTCCAGTTTCGGAATAACGCAAAGGAGTGTGTCAAATAGTGTAGAGGAGCTTATGAATGCCATTTCTGAAATAAGGGAGAAATTTGGCTACGGTAAACCCATTCTTGTCGAGGAATTCCTTACAGGGAAGGACCTCAGCGTGGGAGTAATTGGAAACCCTCCTGAATCTTACATAGTACTACCCATTACTGAGGAAGATTACTCGGAGCTTCCAAAAGAGCTCCCTAGAATCTGCGGTTATGAGGCCAAGTGGCTTCCAGAGTCACCATATTGGAAAATCAAGTCCGTTCCTGCCCAGCTACCAAGGGAGACAGAAAAGTTGATCGTGGAATGCTGTTTGAAGTTGTTTGAAAGGCTGGAGTGTAGGGATTACTGTCGGTTCGATTGGAGGCTGGATTGTGAGGGAAACCCAAAGCTCCTTGAGGTGAACCCCAATCCAGGATGGTGCTGGGATGGACATCTTGCAAAGATGGCAAAAATTGCGGGTATGTCGTATAAAGATATGCTAGGCGCTATTTTAAGATCAGCAGAACAACGATTAGGAATTCAAACATTGAATGAAAAGAGAGAAGAGAGGCGCATTATAGAAATTTCGGCTAAAACAGTGTAAGGTAATGTAAAAAGACCAACGCTCCGTCCTGATGTTCATCTAATAAGTATAGAATTGGCAAGTATTTTGTGTCTTAAAGCAATAAGTTAACAATCATTTGTATTTAATAAGTGAATGATTATAATAAAGTTCTAACATAATCTTATGCCAATTATTTCTATAATGTAAAATCATCTAACTGCATAAATAAATTAATCCTTTTTTTTTATAAAAGGTAAATGTTAGATCTAGCATACGATTTCATAAGAGATTATTTCTTATACAAAGTAGAACCAGACACTTCACATCACGTTGGACAACGCTTTCTGGAAGATTTTCGTTGGACATTTTGGTTAGTTAAGGACCGATTTATAGAAAATCCCGTGTTACGAGTAAAACTAGCTGGTGTAAAATTGTCAGATCCTTTCATTCTAGCTGCTGGATGGGATAAAAATGGTAGGATAACTAAATCAATGGTTTATTGTGGATTTCGTAATATTACTATAGGTTCAGTAAGACCGAATATATATCTTGGAAATAAAAGACCCTGGTTTGATAGAGATCCCCATGCAATACCACCATGGTACCAGAATTCTATGGGTTTACCATCAGAAGGAGCAGAAACAGTTGCTAGATATTTAAAATCATTGGGAGAATTAAGAGAGCGTATAAAACTAATAATTGGTTATAGTGGGAATTCGGCTGAAGAGATTTTACAAGTCGATAAGGTTTTAGGGGCTTATACTAACATAAGAGAACTAGACGTAAGTTGCCCAAATGTACCAAATGGTACCAGACTGGAAAGAGATTTGGAAAGTTTAGAAACTTTGGTTGATTCTTTGAATGCCCAATATAAAACTCCAATTTCGATAAAAATATCACAATACCAAGTTTGGAAGGATAAAATCGAACTGAAAAAATTAGCAAGAAAAGCTCAAGATTTAGGATTATTCATCACTGCAAGTAATACTTTGTCTCGTACAAATAAAAAATTTGAAATGAAAAAGGGGGGGTTGAGCGGGCCCATTTTGTATAAAGATACGGTTAAAATAACAAAATTAATTTATCAAGAAACTGAGAACGAAGTACCAATAATTGCAACAGGCGGCATTGAGACAGGAAGGCAAGCTTTCGAAATAATTGGTTATGGTGCCAGCGCTATTGGCTTTCTTACAGTACTTATTAGAAGAGGCCCTTTTGCTCCAAGTCGAATTAGACAAGAATTCTTATCCGAATTAAGTCTGAGTCCTTATTCGTCTGTTGAAGATTTAAGGGGTAAATTTCTCCGATAAAAATATTGAGACACAAGGAAGATAGACAAATTAGGATCTTTAGTTAACTCTTATTCCAATCATTTATTTATTAAAAAAGTTTAGGATTATCATCAAATATTTAGTCGTTATATGGTTTAGAATCTTCAGACTCTTCCTCGCTATCTAAAGATTCTAACTCTTCAAATTTTATAAAATTTAAGGTTTACTTTGGAAGATGGTCTTAAGAAAGTAAAAGAGTTAACTAAAGACATTAAATCTATAGACTATCCGTAAGCCATATCCAATATCTGTATAGGGTGAACTACTTTAGCATTTGTCATTTGTTCGATCTGCATCTTACAAGTCGGGCAGTCGGTCAAAACAAATTTAGCATTCATCTTATTCATTTGATCGAATAGCTTTGATCCAATTTTTATTGAGAGATCGAAGTTCTTAGATACTAATCCGTAAGTGCCAGCCATACCACAACATTTGTCATCCTCAATTTCCTTAAAATTTAACCCAGGTATTGTTTTCACAATATTCCAAGTAGGCGTACCTATCTTCTGAACTTTCAAGTGGCAAGGAACATGATATGTTATCAACTTCGATATTTCTACTTCCTTAAAATTGGTGTTTAATTTACCTTCATTAAATAATTTCATAAGATACTCCCCCAAGTCATATGTATGCTCTGAAATCGATCTTGTATCTTCATTTACAAAAAACTCAACATAATCATACTTAAGACTGAGGCTACAAGAAGGGCAGCTAGTAACTATGTCGTATCCATCTTTTACAAACTTAATCAGTTTTCTCACATTAAACTCCATCTCCTTCTTTGCTAAATCTTGACGCCCATGATATAGCATAGGTATTCCACAACATTTCTGATCTGGTACTACTACTTTGACGCCGTTTTTTACTAAAACATTGACGGTCGCTCTACTTACATCGGGTGAAATCCAACGAGCAAAGCATCCTGCAAAGTACGCTACTTTATGATTACTGAATTGCTCGGGAGTTCTGAACAAATCCTTTAGCTCATCACGATGGAATTTTGGAATCTTTCTTCTCTCATCTATCAAAAGGATTTTTTGTAGAATGGACCTGAAGAATCCTAAATTCATAAATAAATTGGTAACTGGACGAGTGATACTCCCAAGCCTTAAGAGCAAAGGCACGTTCGTTATAACATAGTCGGATAATGGTTGACCGACCCTCTTTATACAATCAGCCCTAGCTTGTAGTACCATCTTTGGTATATTTATACCAGTTGGACATTCTATGTAACACATACCGCAGATGAGGCAGTAATTAAATATTTCAAGAAATTCTTTTTTATATATATAATGAATATTTAATTGACCCGAAATCAGAGATTGTAACAGATTTACCTTAGATTTTGGTGATGCCCTCTCATCATGTGAGACCTTGTATATTGGGCACATGTCCGTTAGAACAATAGACTTACATTGGGCACAACCATGGCAAGCCTCTATTTCAGAGACATATTTTTTATCATCAAAAGAAGTACCTGTCTTTATAATTTTATAGCTTGGATCATACCTTAAATTCTTGATCATATTATTTTTATCTCCAGATATCTTCACGTCTGGGTTTAGAATCCCTGACGGATCGAAGATACTTTTCACTTCTTTGAATAAAGGATAAATCTGCTTGAATAGTTTCGGTAAGTAAGCTGATCTGTATCTTCCATCACCATGCTCTCCTGAGAAAGTCCCTCCTAATTCCAGTACTAAGTCGTAGATTTCGTTGGTTATCGGTTTCATCTTACTGAAATCATCTTGATCTTTAGGGTTCATGACAACCCTTACATGCATATTGCCGTCTATGGCATGTCCATAGATAATAGCAGGTACCCCATACTTTGCAAATATTTCATAAAGCCCTCTGATGTAATTAGGAATCTTCGATGGATCGACTGCAGAATCTTCCGCAAGAGGTACTGGTTTCTTTATACCATTCATCCTGTTTATGATAGGAGTTGCTGATTTCCTCACTTGCCATAATCTTTCTTGTTCGGCTGAATCATAAGCTACATCGACCTTGATAGCAAGTTTCAGATCGTCGACAAGAGTTTTTCTCATATTATCGATATCTTCTTTTATTCGTTCGATAGTATCTCCATCGAATTCTATTAGTATGACTACATCAGTACTTTTAGGAAGCATTTTATTAATGGCTGGGTCAGCTTTCTGGATTAGATTAATCAAGAGCTTGTCCATTAATTCTCCCGTAGCTGGCTTGAACTTTAATATCTCAGTAATAGCCTTACCTGCAAATTCTAAACTTGCAAAGTATGCAAGGGCAGTAGCCTTTACTTTAGGTCTTTTTATTATCTTGAGTTTGGCTTCGATTATTATACCAAGAGTTCCCTCTGAACCTAAAAGGAGTTTTGTTATATCTATCTTATCATCTTTAACGATCTCCTTCAAGTAGTAACCACTAGCGTTCTTCATGACTTTAGGATAGGATTTTTCAATTAAAGCATAGTTTCTTTTGTAAACTTTTCTAAGTTTTCTATAAATTTTACCTTTTAAAGTGTTAGAATGAATTATCTGCTTCCATATATCACCGTCCAATTCTATAGGCCTCGTTGTGATAACTTCACCATTCGAAAGCACCACCTTCAAAGATAAAGTATAATCCCTTGTATCTCCATATTTAGCGGAATGAGGGCCAGCAGCGTTATTGGCTATCATGCCTCCAATAGTGCACCAATTGCTACTTGATGGGTCAGGTGGGAAGAATCTGTCAATATCTAACAATACTTCATTGAGATCGGCCTGCACAACGCCCGGTTGAACCTTGACATAAGATTCTTTTTCGTTAATTTCAAGTATTTTGTTCATATATTTACTGAAATCGAGAATTATTCCTTCACCCAATGCCTGTCCCACGAGTGAAGAGCCTGCCCCTCTTGCTGTAATTGGGATGTTATGGGCAAAAGCGTACTTTACAACTTTAATTACGTCTTCTTCATCTTTTGGTAACACCACACCCAAGGGCATTATCTTGAACATACAAGCAGCTTTACTATAGAGGGCCCTAGAGATTTCGTCGAATCGAACATCGCCTTTTACCATGCGTTTAAGATCAGAGGTTATTTTGATTGATTCGTTTCTCAGATTAGTGCACCATTCACATAATAAACTTGGAAGATTATGTTAGATTAAGATATTTTAAATAAGATTGTATTTATATTTTCATCTACTTAAATAAAGATATTAAAGATGTAATCACCAATCAAATAGAGCCTCGTCTCTGCCATTTTGGACCTCAATCATATCTATAATCTATAATTCAACATTACTGTCTTGTATTGTAGACGCTGGTTTCCTTAGGAAAGACATTGAGTCAAAAAGAGTATTACAACTTACGTTATATTTAATAACGCATTTGAATAAATATTGTATGGGAGTCATGATAACACCGTATGAGATGGTATCAAAAGTAGCTATTCCAACAATACGTGCCATGATATCAAAACGGCTTATAGAAAATCATAAGCTAACACAAGAAGAAGTTGCAAATAAGTTAGACATCACTCAAGCTGCTGTAAGCTACTATATGATGGGAAAGCGTGCTACTATTTTGAAATTGGATCATATAAAAGCGGTTAGAGACTCTACAGAAGAGCTCGCTGATCTTCTGTTTATTGGAGATATAAGTCGGAAGGAGATTAGAGAAAGAATTACAGAAGTTTGCGATTATTTAAGAGAGTCAAAGCTCTTATGCAAGGTTCATAAGCAACTTGAGCCTGACCTTGATATAGAGGGTTGTCATGCTTGTGATAGGCCGTTGAAAAGGAGAGCAAACTACACGACCTATATAGCATGAAATTTTTGATATAATGTAATATTGTATTAACTTTCTCTTAACCTAGACTCGACTACCTTCTCATAATTTCTCTCAATTTCTGCTTTTATTATATCGGTGGTAATTTCTCCCTTAGACTTAAGCATAGCTGATAAAGTTGCACCACCAGCACCTACACCTTCTCTCACGAATCCAGATCCAAAAGCCCTGAGACCTTCTTTTTTAGACTTTCCAAGTCCTGGATCTGCACCAAAGATAGGTATGTTTGCTGATTGATTGACCAACCATTGTATGCTTGATGTTGGGTCTTCGACTATATATTTCGTTGTTCCTATGGCAATATTGCTTAAGATTTCGGGTCTTATTCTGCTTATCAATGCCAAAACCGCAGTCATCTGTGTACCACCAGCTAAGATCACTGGAACTTTCGGCGCTGCGCCTAAAGCCATCCCTACAACACTTATCATCATAGGATCTCCAAGGGTTGCGATTGCCCCAAGTGGGTCGTTTCTTAAATCACCTATTTGAATGCCAGCTGCCCTCATTCCCTCCTCAACAACTTTATTCTTGATTTCATGGGGATTATCAGGCATGCTACTACTCACCTTTCCCCTTGCATCTATACCAAGTCCCATCAAGACGCCCAAAGCGGTAGTTGTTCCACCTGGCAGGGTTTCTCCAAGAACCAAGTAATCAGCTAGATAGGAAAAATTTCTACCAATAAGCTCTGCGTAATCAATAGCCTTTTCAACCACATCTCTATCAAGAGCTCTACCTGTCTGTATGTTATCCCCAGGACTTGGTATATTGAGTGAGAAATATGGGGTGTAAGGCTTTACTTCACAACCAGCTTCGACGACGAAGAAAGGGATTTCTGCAAGCTTTAGAGCACTCATAGTTATTATTGCTGGTGTAGGTTTTCCATCAGGTGTTGCTGGAACTACAGGAATGCATTTACATTCACCGTAATAAACGAGCTCTACATCTGCCGGAGGTGTATACTTTATCAACTCAGGATTTGCACCAGCTACTGTTATTCCCGGAACTAGTGCAGTCATAGTGTTCGACATAGTACAGATGAAGACTGGTTCTTTCCCTTTCAGATTATTGATAAATCTGGATGCTTTAGCATCATCTCCAATCACACTTACATATCTTAGATCAGTGATCATATATATCAACTCTTTATAATTGAGATCAAATATACGGATGGATCATCCAACCATATAAATCTTATTTAATGTATTACAATTGTAATACATTCATGTGACAATTATATCCATCAGATTTATTCATCTCAAAGAAAAGTGATATATTTAAAGCCTTGGCCTTATCAGATTTAGAATTTCCATATGGAAAATATAATTCTCTAGTTGGTTTCCATATGGAAATCTATTTCCATATGGAAAATACCCCATCAGTATTTTATTTATAGAAACAATGGGAAGGTCTTTTAGAAAGGTTGTTTCACTCATTAAACTTCTTAACGGCTAGAGTTGGTGTTTAGATATCTAACTTGTTTTAGTAAAATAGGGTACCCTTAAATTGAATAAATTATAAAGAGAGGCCGATTTGCCCTACTAGATTATTAAATTTCTTCTCACCAAATTCAGGTTCTGAATTTTGCTGCCTTACCCATTCTTTCAACTTGATGATTGCCTGACCAGTTTCTATCGTCTCTCTTGCTATGTTCAATCCCTCTTTGATATCCTTGGCTTGACCCATCATATAGAGAATAGGGGCAGTGTTTAAACATACCATCTCGCTCTTCGATCCTCGATCCTTGCCACTTAATATTCTCAGGAAGTTCAATGCTTCCTCTTTTCTATTCGAAGCGGGAAGAAGGTCGCATTCATTTGCATTTTTAATTCCTAAATCCTCTGGCATAATCGTATTAGTAGTAATCTCACCGTTTTCATGAAGTTCAGCGATCACCGTTTCACCTA
>JAKLZG010000063.1 GCA_024256165.1 Candidatus Methylarchaceae archaeon HK02M2 | reverse complement strand
ACCGAAAGTCGATTTACTCCAAGCAGAGTAGATACATATTATCGCTATTAGAAATAAATATGTTAAATACCCTAAAATAAAGCTTGTACTATAAATTCAAATCCTAACTTATTTAGTTATTCTTTATTTATCGCTGCTTGAATTTCTTCACGTAGTTGTTCATCGGTTTTACCTTGAGTATTAATTCCTAATGAATTGGCGGCTTTGATAAGTTTTTCCCTTTCAGTCTCTTCTTTTTTGCTTGGAGTTTTTGTAATTTCTTTAAGTTCTTTATCGATCTCCTGTTTACCTCTCTCAAACTCACCTTTTGCTCTACCGAAAGCCCTAGCCATTTCTGGGACCTTCTTTGCTCCGAATAAGAGAACAATTGCGACTATAGCTATTATCAGAATTTCATTGAATCCTTGCATAAATTCAATTTCTTCAAGGCTCTACTTTAACTTTTCTATGAACAAATAAATAGCCTAAAATATATAAAAACATCATGGGAATGACTACAAACCACATAGTTATTCCACTCCCATCAGGCGTAATAATGGCTCCAAAGATTACAATAGCCACTACAGCATATGAAAAATTTTTTTTCCAGAACTCTGGCTCGATCAAACCTATAGATGTCAATACAATCATTATTATAGGTAGCTGAAAGGAAAGACCGAAGGATAAAGTAAATAGGAACACAAATGAGATAAATTCGTCAATTGTTAAAAAAGTCTGTGCGCCCAAAGGTAAGGCATAACCATACAGGAAGTCCAATGTAAATGGAGTAATAAGAAAGTAGGAAAATATACAGCCAAGTGAAAAAAGTATAGTTGCAGGGATCAAAATTCTAGAGATCATTCTCTTCTCATTTGGATATAAAGCTGGGCTCAAGTACTTCTCTATTTGATAAACTATGACAGGCATACTAAGAACAATACCTAGGAAAAGAGAGGTTGTAATCTGAGCAAAAATAGCCTGTGTTGGGTTTGTAACTATGAGTTGTACATAGTTTGGGAGTAGATCAGCTTTCATTCTTTCTATAAATTGAGCAGAGATATTATCATAAATGTCGGGAAAAGGCAAGTATAAAATAAAATTGCCATAACTGAACTCTTTTATACTAAAGATAAAGGTGAATATCGATAGAATTGCTATTGAGACAATTATCTTTATGAATCTTGCCCTGAGCTCCTCAATATGGTCAAGGATACCCATCCCATCGGATGACAAATTAACCATTTTTTCGATTTATTATTGTTGTTATTAGATTTTTCTAGTAATTTTATCAGTACACATAACTTGTATACCCAATAATTTAATATCTGCTTTAAGTTAAGAGAAAAAGATTATCCTTTTTAAGTACAAATTATAAACCCTTATCCATGGAGATCAAAATCTACAAAGAACCTGAACTTAAGGAGCCGTACATGATTACAGGGCTTCCCGGAATAGGTTATGTTGCAAAACTTTCGGTTGATTACCTTATAAAAGAATTGAATGCAGAACTATTTGGGGAGCTTTATTCTAAATCATTTCCGTCTTATGTTTTAATAAAGAAGGATGGCACAGTTGAACTTCTTAAAAATGAATTTTATTATTATAAAAATGAAAATTTGAATAATGATCTAATAATTTTTACTGGAAATGTACAAGCAATCTCCCCAGAGGGACAGTATGAGGTTTCAAATGAAGTTTTGGACATGGCTGAAAAGTTTAAGGTCAAAAAGCTATTTGCATTAGCAGCGTATATAACCCATAAAACAATAAAAAAAGTACATGTTTACGGAGCTGCTACTGAACAAAAACTACTAGAGGAGTTAAAAAAATATGAAATCTCATCGATGGATGCTGGGAGCATTACCGGTACGAATGGACTACTATTTGGGCTTGCAAAACTTAGGAACATTCAAAGTATCTGTTTATTAAGTGAAACTCCTGGGTACCGTACTCCATCAGGTCAAGTTCTAGCTGATGTAAAATCTGCTCAAGCACTTTTAAAAGTTTTGAGTAGGATCGTAAATATTAAGATTGATATGGAACCTTTAGAAAAAGAAGTTAAACTCTCTGAAGAATTTAATCGAAAAATTGAAGAATTAAAACGTCAGGAGGTTGAAAAGATGCAAAAGGATATTACACCTCCACCAAAAGATATCTATGCATAAGGTGCAACTATGACTTGGATAGAATATACAGGACAACGAATAGAAAAAGATTCCATAGCAATCGTTGGTTCGCCTGGACAACGATCTATTGGTAAGATAGCAGTAGACTATTTAATTAAAAATCTTCGACCAAGATTGGTTGCTGAGTTATACTCACCTTATTTTCCTATTCTTTACGAGACAAAACCTTCTTATGCAACGCATCCAGAGTTCCCTGGTCAAGCCGGTATTAATTTGCAAGGAGGTCTACCAGAACTTCTAAAAGTTGGTTTTTACTCCTTATCTTCCCCTTCATTGCTTTTAACTAAAGGTTACCATGCCAACTTTAATGGACAGTATGAAGTAGCTGAACAAGTTTTAGATTTTTATCAAAAATTTGGAGTTAAGAAAATCATTGTACTTGCAGGCTATGGTATGGAGGGAAGAGATGTTTGTTGTGCTGCTACTGATCTAGAGCTCATAAAAGAATTAAAGAAGTATGGTATAGATACCGGATATGAAGGTCCATTTTATGGTTTTTCGGGACTAATTTTTGGCCTCTGTATACTATGGAATATCAAAGGGATATGTCTATTTGGTAGAACTCAACCAAACCTCTTAAATCCAGAATATCCAGATCCAAATGCAGCAAGAGCAGTATTGGAAAGACTTAGAAATTTGCTTAATTTATCCATAGATCTATCAAAAATAAATGAAATAACGTTCCGAAGAAGCTAAAATATTTAAACCTCATATCAATTATTGTATAACGAAGTGAAATCTAATCATTCTAATATTAAATAGGATATGCTCCACAAACTTTACAGTATTTAGCAGATTCAGGAACATCAGAGTTACAGAAAGGGCAGTTTTTACAACTGTGCTCTATCTTATGGGGTACACCTATAACCGATCTGTAGATTTCATAATAGTATAGTTGCTCTTTGTCGCGAATTATTACTCTATCCTTTTTCATATATTCAGACTTCTTCTCTTTAAACTCAGAGTCGTCTATCCTTTTTTCCAATATATTTGTAAGTATCGTTGTTCCTGAACCATGCTCGATAGGTGTCTTCATCCTCCAAACTATAGCCTCTGGTAAGAGGCCTTCAAAGGCTTTTCGTAGAATCCACTTACCCCATATCTTATGTCCTTCACTTTTTATTTTATATCCAGAGTCTAAATTCATAGCATATGATTTGAACTCTCTATCTAAGTATGGAAGTTTGATAGTTATACCAAAAGACCTCCCTATAAGCAGCGATGAAAAGAAGACATTTCCCCACATTTTGAACAATCTATCATCAAGTTGCTCCTTCTGAAGGTTAAAAAGAAAACTATAACCTGCAAAGAGCTCATCACTACCATCACCTGTCATCATTGATTTTATGTCATTTTCTCTTGCAGACTTCAACGCTAGAAAAATCGAGGCGCTATTTCTGATCTCCATAGGATCGAAAGATTTTATTATTTCGATAACTTTGGGGATTGCCTCAAAGAGTTCGTGCTCATTAAATTGAAAGATTTTGTGATCTATGCCTAAATGTTTCGCTATTAACTTTGCATACTCGACATCAGAGGCAGGAGCAGCGGCAAATGCTACTGTAATCGCCTTTAATTGTGTATGATGGGAAGCTAAATAAGCGATTATACTAGTATCCAAACCTCCTGAGAGCATTATGCCTTCACATAGATTTCTTAAAACCGCCTTTTCAAGTAAAGAACGAATTTCAGCGCAATGATCTTCTATTTGCATCATAATATATCAAGCCCTGAATTTAATCATTAAATAATATTTTCCAAGAAATTTTTACACTAAATCTCGATTTTCGAATAAGAATATCATATAATAGGGATATGTATTTGCGGAAAACTGAAATATCAAAGCCTGTTTTTAACTAATTGTAACTTCTTTCTAAGAATCTCATCAGCAATTTTAGGGTCTATTTTTCCTTTAGTCAATATCATTAACTGCCCCATAAGATAGTGAATTGCTTTTTCATCAACAAGGCTATCCTCAACAGCTTTTGGGTTATCTTTAATAACTTTTTCAACGTTTTTTATCACATACTTTTTGTCCAATATCTTCTTCAGAGCTTTCTCTTTTATAATCACATACGGCATCTTGCTAGTAGATAGCATCTCTTGAAGTATAGATTTAGCCATCTTTCTGTTTATGGTACCATCATCGATGAATTTCAAAAGATCAACTATATGTTTTGGCGTAACCCTTATTTCTTCAAGTTCCTTATTTTTATTATGTAAATATGGTAGTAATTCGCCTATAAGCCAATTACTTAATTCTCTAGGATTTTTATATAACTTGAGACATTCTTCAAAGAAATCAGCAATTTTTTTATTACGAGTCAAGATCTCGGCATTTTGTAAAAGTAAATTATATTGCTTCATAAAGCGCTTTGTTCTATCATCAGGCAATTCTGGCATTCTGAGCTTTATATCTTCCAAATACTCTTTTGAGATTTTTATAGGAACTAAGTCTGGTTCAGGAAAATACCTGTAATCTTCCTCCTCCTCTTTACTACGTAATGAGATGGTGATCCTTCTAACTTCGTCCCAATGCCTCGTCTCTTGTCCAATAACTAACCCTCCTTCCATAAATTTCTTCTGCCTTGTAATCTCGAAGTTCAAGGCTCTCTCGACCTCTTTGAAAGATGATATATTTTTTATCTCGACTCTTCTTCCCCCTTTTAGAGATACATTGGCATCACATCTCATTGAGCCTTCAAGACTACCATCTGATACGCCTAAATGCTCAAGGATCGACCTCAACTTCTCCAGAAATTTTCTAGCCTCTTTTGGTGATCTTATATCAGGTTCTGTAACTATTTCGATTAAGGCTATATTTGCCCTGTTGTAATCGACTAAGGTGTATGCAGATGACTCTATAGTTCCTTCATAAATCAACTTACCAGGGTCTTCCTCGATTTGGATACGTCTTATTCTAATCTTCTTTTTATTTATCTGAACATAACCACCTAAAGAGAAAGGCACTCCTCCAGCCTTATCATACTGAGATATTTGGAAATTCTTTGGCATATCAGGATAAAAGTAATTTTTTCTAAAGAAGAGCATCCTTTCAGATATGTCTGAGTTTAAAGCTATAGCAACCATTGTGGCATCTTCTAATGCTTTTTCATTCAGTACTGGCAGAGTACCAGGCACGCCCATACAGATTGGGCAGATGTAAGTATTAGGGTCTTCCCTTCTATAATCAGATGAGCAACTACAGAATAGTTTCGTCATAAGGTTGGTTAATTGACAGTGAACCTCTAACCCGATTTTTATCTCTGAAGACTTTGCCCTACTCATAATATTTTAACCTTGTAATTTGAATTCTTTTGATATGTAAAAGCTACTTGGACCAATAAATCCTCTCTAAATGGAGGTGCAATTATCTGGAGGCCTATAGGCAGACCCTTAGAAAAACCACATGGTATAGAGATACTTGGCAAGCCAGTTAAGTTTGCTGGAACTGTATCTACATCACACATATACATCTCTAATGGATCGTTGATCTTTTCACCTATTTTAAAAGGTAAGACTGGAAGTGTAGGTCCTATTAATATATCGAACTTTTTATATGCTTTCTCAAAATCTCTTTTTATTATAGTTCGAATTTTTTGTGCCTTTAAATAATATTCATCATAATAACCTGCTGAAAGAGCAAACGTCCCCAGTATTATACGCCTCTTGACCTCAAAGCCGAATCCAAGTCGCCTATTCTTCGAAAAGACGGTATTCCAGTCGTAGGATTTGTTAGGAACTCTATATCCGTATCTAAGACCGTCATATCTGGCAAGGTTCGAACTAGATTCTGACATAGCGATTATATAATAGGCTTGAAGGGGATTTTGGAGACTTTCAAAAGAAAATTCTTCATATTTTGCTCCAAGCTCTTCTAATTTAGATATGGCATTCCATACACTTTTCTCTACAGGTTCTTGAGTACCCTCACCGAAAAACTCACATGGAATGCCTATTTTCACTCCATCAACATCATCTATAAGAAAATCCAAATAATCTTTCTTGGGCATATCTACTGATGTGCTATCTAGAGGGTCGTGACCAGCTATACAACTTAGCAATAAAGCACAATCTCTCACATCTTTTGTGATTGGTCCTATCTGCTCCAAGCTATTGGCATAAGCTATTAAACCGTATCGGCTTACTAAACCATAAGTAGGCTTTAAACCTACGGTTGAACAGAAACTCGCTGGACACCTTATCGACCCTCCAGTATCAGAGCCTAATGCCAAGGTTGCCATAGACGATGCTACTGCTGCCGCGCTTCCTCCAGAAGATCCTCCAGGCACCCTTCCCAAATCCCAAGGATTATATGTGGGACCGAAATAGCTATGCTCGGTTGATGATCCCATAGCAAATTCATCCATATTCGTCTTCCCTATAATTACACTATCCTCATCTTCGATTCGCTTGACTACAGTGGCATCATAAGGAGGAATAAAAAAATCTAACATGTGAGAAGCACAAGTTGTCTTAATCCCTTTAGTACACATATTATCTTTGACTGCTATACCAACTCCACATAACCTACCAACCTTCTTCCCTTTCTTTATCTTCTTATCTATCTCTCGAGCTTTCTTAAGAGCTAACTCTTTTGTAAGGGTGATATAAGCATGAATTTTTTCCTCCATTTTCCTTATTCTATCATTTAAAGAAGCTATGTAATCCTCTACGATTAATTCGTGGGTTTTTATCTTCTCAACGATTTCATAAGCGGATAGTTCTAAATATTTGGACATAAAAATACCTCAAGTCATTTTTGGAGCTTTAACGAAACGCCCCTTAGTTTGAGGTACAGTTTGAAAGGTCTGTTCAAGTGAAGGTTTTACTTCATCCTTTCTAAGCACATTTACAATTTCTAAAACATGATATGCAGGAGGAATATTTTCTACATTTACTTCATCTATCTTTGCAAAGTAGGCTAATATGTCGTTTAATTGATTGGTGAAAAGGTTGATTTCCTTTTTTTGGAGTTCAATCCTAGCCAACCATGCAATTTTTTTAATATTTTTTGGAGATAATTTCACATTTTCTTTTTGTTCTTTGATGTTGCTCTTTTTTCTCATTAGATAGACATCCATTTGATGCATCTAATATCATTTTTGCTCTAGAGCCAGTAGGCATAACCTTATACATCCGCTTCCTACTTCGATAGATATTGTGGTTAAGTGCCTACATTCCAGATATTTCCCTAACTATCCATTTCTACACCGTCTTTTATAAACAATAAAACCTAAAATACATATAGTCTCTAGGTGCTAGAATAAGCTTAAAACCATCAATAAAAATAATAAAGAAAAAATGTTCAATATTTTTAAAATGTTTCCACAATTAAAGGATATAAAAAAGATAAGGAAGATATTAGGATTAACTCAGAATAAACTGGCAAATCTCTCAGGCGTTAGTCAATCACTTATAGCGAAGATAGAGGCAGGAAGGATTGATCCATCTTTCTCGAAGACTAGGGCAATATTCGAAACTTTACAGAGGTTACAATTGAAAAATTCTAAAAAGATGAAGAATATAATGACTAGAGATATCATATCTGTTAATATCAATTCTACTGTGGCCGAAGTTGCTAATTTGATGCATAAACATGCAATTTCTCAGATGCCTGTTTTAAGTAAGGGTGAAGTTATAGGAAGTGTATCTGATAAATTACTTATTAAGAAGTTATCAGAGGACGGAAGTTCTAAAAAACTATATGAAGAACAGGTAAATAAAGTCATGGAACCACCTTTCCCAACAGTGGATGAAGATACACCTATAGATCTTTTAATTCCCATATTAAATTTTTATCCAGCTATTTTGGTAATAAAAGGGAAGCGTATTATTGGTATTGTGACAAGGGCAGACCTACTCAAGCCATAATAGAAATCGTGATAAAATTAAAGTATATATATAAGAACTTCTTAGGTTTGAGACGAGAAAAATTGGAAAAAGATCAAGCAATAGGTGTTATAATGTTTTTGGCAAGCATTGCAGTCATTGTGATTTATGGTTGGCTCCTTTTCTTTCCACCAAATCCCGCTTGGACGATGTACGTTTTACAAATAACTGTTTTTATTGCTGCAGCAGCAATCTTGGCAATACTGGCCTGGATAGGTTGGACCATGGCAACTACTCCACCACCGAAACCTATAGATGAAGAAGTACTCCTTAGTAAAGAAAGTGAAGAATCTTCCCAAGAAGAAACTAAGGAGTAAAAACTGCTAAACCACCTTCACATATCCTAACTCAAAGACAAAAAGAAATTATTATCTATAAACTTAAAGTAAAGTAAAGTAAAATTGGTTAAGAAAGTTATTCTTGTTACAGGAATGCCAGGCTCTGGAAAATCAAAAGTAGAAGAAGTGGCAAAAGAGCTCAATTTCCCTATTTTCAACATGGGGGATGTAATAAGAGAGGAGGTTATGAAGAGAGGGTTAAAAGAGGGGGCTAAAAGCTACGAGTTTGTGATGAGAGACATCAGGGCAAAGACAGGGGATCAGATAGTGGCGAAGAGGACGATACAAAAATTAGACCAAATCGAAGCAGATATCGTTTGCATAGACGGTGTTAGAAGTCTAGAAGAAGTAAGATACTTTAGAATGTTCTTTGAAGTCAAGATCCTAGCAATACTATCTTCTTTTAAAATTAGGTTACAACGCCTATCTATGAGAAATCGACCGGATGATCCAAAAACAAGTAAAGAACTTGAAAAAAGAGATAGAACAGAATTAGAACTAGGTTTAGGAAAGGTCATAGCCACAGCTGATTATTTTATTATAAACGATAGTAGACCTCAAGATAATTTTAAAGAGCGTATAAGAGCGAAATTATTTGAAAGTCTATAATTAGTCATCGATAAGCTTGGATTCAAAAATAATAAATTGATTCCCACTCTTAATTCCATAAAAAGTGCTAAAATTTATTAGGAACGAATATTGTGATTTTATTCATGCCTGTAGCGTTTGTACTAATAAATGCAGATGTTGGAGCAGAAGAAGATATATTAAAAGAGCTTAGGAAAATTGAGAATGTAGAAGAAGCTCATTTTGTTTATGGTGTCTATGACATTATAGCAAAAATATCAGCAGATACTATGGAAAAAGTCAAAGAGACAGTTACTTGGAAGATAAGACGCTTAGATAAAGTGAGATCCACGCTCACTATGATAGTAACTGAAGTTCCGTAAATTTTACAAAATATTCATATTCGGCTCATCTACAATTGTAAAATATTAAATGGCTTTCCTTCCCTGAGAATAATCTGAGGAATTTTCTCCTTATTCTTAATTAGAAATTTAATTTCTTCTACCCCATTTCTTAGTTCATCAGGTAGCATGTGGGGAATCTCGTCTATTATAGGATACCAACGAAGGCATTTTATACAATTAAGAATTCCTTCTACTACATTAATTTGAGAGCAAACTTTACAATTTAAAGATATTCGTTTATTTTTAAGATCGGCAATCTTTTTCCTAACATAACTGCAATATTCATCACAGGAGTTCATTGTATGCGTCACTGAGTTTACCTTATTAAAGACGATAAGTTGTAGGGGGAAGTTCTTACAGATAGGACATGCCAAAAGGTCCATTAGTCGATATTTCAATTCGTATCAAGATTAAAATCAAAATGATTAATTAATGTATTGTCTCTTGTCGTATCTCGTATCTATTTTTTTACTAGTTTCATATGCGATGTCCAACTCTTATATAATGTATTGTGTAATAGATTTAGGCTTTGTTAGATACTTTAAAATTTCTGATCGATACTTCAAAAAAAGTTCAGAATGTGGTTAAACCTATCTTAGGTTCTGATCTAGCTTCAGAGCCTTTAGGCAGAGGTGCAGGAGGTGATATAACTATGGGTATAGATAAATTAGCTGAGAATGTAATATTAGATTCTATTAGAAGCCAGAATTTATCGTGCTTTGTTGTAAGTGAAGAGAGTGGCATCATAGAGATAGGTAGCAGACCGAATGTTTATGTGATAATAGACAGTATAGACGGCACAACAAATTCTCTCAGGGGGGTCCCATTTTTCTGCACTTCTATAGCGATATCAAGAGGGGATAGAATCAAAGATATTGAGGCAGGAGTCGTAATGAACATATCTAACAGTTCTATCTTTTATGCTAAGAAAAACAAAGGAGCATATATGGGGGGAAATAGAATAAAGACATCTAATAAAAAATTGCTGGAGGATGCGTTAATAGCGATAGACTTTAGCAAAGTTGAAGAGCAAAATATTACAAGATTAATCCCACTGTTAAAAGTGATAAGGCATATGAGACATTTTGGAGCTACTGCTCTAGAGATCTGCTATATAGCTTCAGGATTTATGGATGCCTTTGTCGATATTAGGAATATGCTCAGAGTTACTGATATAGCTTCATCTTATATAATATTAAAGGAGGCTGGTGGTGAGATACTTACACCTGAAGGCAAAGAGCTATATAATAAATTAGAGCCGACTCAAAAAGTATCTTTTATTGCTGCTGCAAACTCGACTATCTTTAGGAATATCATGAAACATATAAAACAGTAGGTTTACGAATGAACTTTTTGACAAAACCCTTAAGTCATAATTGATTATGGGGTATAACAAGCATGAATGCACCAACTTTTTGTAATGTTGAACCCTATGCGGCAATTATTGGTTCCGGGAGAACTGCCTTTGGAGAACAGTGGTATAAAGATCCTGAAAAGTTGATGATGGAAGCAGGGATCAAAGCTGTAGAATCTGTAGACTTTGGATTAGGGAGAAGTGATATTCAAGCATGCTATTTCGGTAGTTTTCTATATCAAACAACCAATAAACTAGCCTTGGTTTCTGGTTATATGGCGCGAGAATTAGGTGTAAACATTCCTATGAATACTACAGAAGCTGCTTGTGCCTCTGGAGGTTCTGCTTTTTATAATGCTTGCATCGCCATAAAGTCAGGTATATACAATGTAGTTCTTGTAGGTGGTTTTGAAAAGATGACAGATCGGTCTGGGAAGATTATAGACGATCTCATGTTTGCTTCTGACCCTTATGAATTCAACGCTGGTTTCACATTCCCTAGTTTGTATGCTACTATGATGGCAAAATACATCGCAGAGTATAGTCATGGAGATCAACGATGTATAAAAGCCTTAGCTCAAATCGCGTCTAAGAATCATCATCATGCTGTTAACAATGAAAATGCTCAATTTAGGCGAAAGATCAACGAGATTGATGTCCTTAAATCCCCACTTATAGCAGATCCGATACGGCTTCTCCATTGCTCACCCATTTCTGATGGAGCAGCTGCTGTAATTTTAACCAAACCTGAGCTGGCTAAGAAATACACAGATACACCAATTTACGTAATCGGAAGTCAACAAGTTACAGATGATATTTCACTTTATACTAGAGAAAGCATAACAGGGATTAAGGCGACAAAACTTGCAGTAGATAAGGCCTTGAATATGACGGGTATATCAATTAAAAATCTTCAGATAGCTGAGGTTCATGACTGCTTTACTATTGAAGAGGCCATGTTTTTAGAGGATTCAGGTTTCTATGAGAAAGGTAAAGCTTGGGAAGGCATCTATGAGAGTTATGAGTCTTTCAAAGGTCTGAAACATATACCCTATGTTAAAGATGGTAAAGAACTTATTGTCAATTCAGGTGGGGGTCTTAAGGCAGATGGTCACCCTGTTGGCGCTACAGGAGTAAGACAAATTCATGAATGTTTCAATCAGTTAAGAGGGGAAGCAGGTATGCATCAAGTTGATAGAGACTTAAATCTAGCCCTTTGCCATAACATTGGGGGAACGGGTGGAATAGCGACTGTTCACATCTTAGCAAGGGATATCCATGAGTGAACCTATTACAAGAAGAAAAATTCTTATCGATTACAGGATTCGAGCTTCGAGATGTGTAGATTGTGGGAGAACCTATTTTCCACCAAAGTTCTTCTGCAATAACGAAGGTAGAAAGAGCCGAATGAATTTTGTTGATTATTTCTATAGTAAAGGAACCCTCATTAGCGGAAGTGTTATTCGTAAACCTACCAACAAATTCCATCATTTGAGTTCCTTTATGTCTACCATAGTTACCTTTGATGATGGAAATACTAGGATTCCAGGTAGAATAACTGATTTTGTCCCATCAAAGGAAGAGTTAGACATTACTCTTTTTATGGGGAAGAATGTTGTACCTAGGTTTAGGCGGCTTTATGCGGATGGTGATCAAGGATTAATTTATTACTCAAGCTTCAACTTTAGTTTTGAAGATGATTATTATCCTTATCAGAAGTATGTGAAGATAAAGCATGCAAATGTAAGTGAACGTGCTGGAATCGTTGGTTATGGGATTTACTTACCAAAATTTAGAATAAAGGGTAGAGATGAATCAGGTGTCAGAATTAAGGAGCGTACTGTACCTTTTCTAGATGAAGATGCAACTACTTTTGCGGTAGAGGCTGGAAAGAGGGCATTGATCCATTCTTGTATCGATAATAGATACGTGAGAAAATGTTTTGTAGGCTCGGAATCTTCACCTTATGCTGTTAAACCCACTATGTCTACAGTTAGTCAAGCCTTACAACTTGGAGAAGAATATGATGGTGGTTTCTTTAGTGGTGGAATAGATTCACAATTCGCATGTAAGGCGGCTACCGATCTTTTTATCGACGCCGTAGCTCTAGTAACTTTCCCTACTTTTGGTGGGGAATATGTTATGGTGATAGGCTCTGATAACTCTCAAGCTGAAAGAAATGATCCGTTAGATTTTACTGTTGGTGCAGGTGCTGCTGCTTTCTTATTCGGTAAAAGAGATGTCATCGCAACTCTAGATCACTATGTTCCATATACTTCCGATACACCAGATTTTTACCGACGGGATGGCCAAAAGTATCCAAAGCATGGAGGAAGATTTACTGGAGAACCTGCCTATTTCAAACATGTTTCAATCGCTATGGAAACAGCCCTAAAAGCAAGTAGGCTTACTCCAAAGGATATCCGTTTTGTTGTTTGCCATTCACCTAATGTAAAATACCCTTATCTTGTAGCCCAAGAAGCAGGGTTCGAGAAAGATCAGATCGAACCTGGGCTAGTGGTCAGATATATAGGGAACCTTTACTCTGGTTCTAGCCCTACTGCATTAGCAGCTGTTCTTGATATCGCTGACCCAGGAGATCGAATACTCATGACCAGTTATGGATCTGGTGCTGGCAGTGAATCTTATATATTCACAGTCACAAAGGAAATCGAAAATATAAGAGAAAAGACAATTCCAGTAAAACAACAGATCGAAAGTCCTTACAAAGAGTATGTGGACTATGGCGTTTACCGTAAATGGAAGGATATAGGTAAATAATTTTTTATAACAATAACATAGGAGATACATTATATCTTTAATTCATATATCAATTAGGCCCCAATTTAAGTATCCTATTCAATGATTAGTTTGAAGATTCTTTCAGCACAAATATTGGGATTTAGCCTCTCTGTATTTAGTTTGAGTTCAGGTTTCGAAGGCTCTTCGTAGGGAGAACCTATTCCTGGGACTGTGGACTTGCC
>JAKLZG010000062.1 GCA_024256165.1 Candidatus Methylarchaceae archaeon HK02M2 | reverse complement strand
ACATACTCAGATAAAATCTTCATATCTGTGCTATCAATGGTCAAGAGTATTAACCTTAGTATTACATATCTAGTATTGGATATATAAACTGCACAAACATATAGGAAAATCTATGTAAATTACAAATATAATTATTTAGTCTTCCCCGTGCTCCCACTCATTATTCCACTTTCTACAGATGTAATAACTAATTCTCCAAAAACCAACTGATGGAGGCTTTTGGGGTATATCAAATATATTTCTCATGTAAACGTAAAGGGTTCTTCTGCTCCTATCATCCCATATAGGAACGTTCCTTTGAATGAATCCTAAATTTATAAGATTTCTGAGTATCGTCATGTAAAAGTTCCTTCTACTATACTTAATAGGGATACCTTTATTGGAGAACTTCTCATCTTGGAGAGCATTTGCGAAGTTGCTTACAGCGTTCTTGGTAGCTTGTCCGCCCCTTTCCTTTAGCCAATCTAAGAATATCCTAGAGGCTATCCTCGTCTTTTTATTGGGAAAGATTATCTCCAAGACGTCTCTTGTTGAGAGGACCTTTTCTTCAGAAAGATCTAACCTCATAGTTATACGATTCCTATTGAATCGATCTCAAGATGAATATTTTGCTCACTTATCAAGACCAAATTCCTCATGGATGGCTCTAACCGCCTCTTCACCGTCATCTTCCTTAACAGCAAACGAGATATTTACTTCAGACGATCCTTGTGAGATCATTATTAGGTTTATCCTTCTCCTTGATACTGCTCCGAAGACCCTACTCGCAACACCTGGCGTGCCTTTCATACCCGCCCCTACTATAGCTACTATGCAGACTTCCTCTTCAGCAGTAACTTCACGTATAGTCCCTTGACCGAGCAGAGCTATTTCTAATGAGCTCATAGCCTTCTCAATTTGATTTCTTTTTATGATGAACGAGATATTCGCTTCAGAAGCGCTTTGAGATATCATGAGCACGTTCACATTATTCTTCCCTAGAATATCAAAGATTTTTGCAGCCGTGCCAGGTGCTCCAACCATCCCAGCTCCGCTGACATTCACCAAAGAAACATTTTTTATTAGGCTCACTGCCTTAACGATTTCTCCTGTTTCTATCTTTGGCTCTTTCACAATCGATGTCCCATGATTTGTTGGGTTAAATGTATTTTTGATCCGCACACGAATTCCTTCAATCATCGCTGGTTCTAAAGCGCTAGGATGAAGGCCTTTTGAACCAAATACTGCCATCTCTATGGCTTCTTGAAATGATAGCTCAGGTATACTCTTCGCCGATGGCACGATCTTAGGATTAGCTGTCATCATTCCATCGACATCGCTCCAGATCCAGATCTCATCAACTCCCAATGCAGCTCCAATAATTGTGGCTGAATAGTCCGACCCACCTCTACCCAAAGTAGTGATGAAACCCTCTTGAGTAGAAGCTATGTAACCCGTTACTACAGGGATTATACTTTTTTCTAACATTGGTTCTAATTTCTTCTTTACTTGATATTTTGTTAAGTTGATCAAAGGTCTTGCTTCTCCATAATTAGAGTCTGTAACGATTCCAACCTCTTTCCCTGATAAGTAGACAGAATCAAGTCCTATATCACGAAGAGCGCCCCATAAGATAGAAGCGGATAATCTTTCACCGAACGACAATACATAATCCATTGACTTTGGAGAAAGCTCACCGAGATAGGCGATGCCTGTCAAAACTTTCTCGAGCTCTTCAGCATCCTTTAACAAGGTGCTTGTTAAATTCTCCTTTAGAGACTCATTTTGGATTGCTTTATGAATAGCGCCAAGATGTCTTTCTTTTATCTTATGAATAAAATCGTAAACAAAATCAAGATTACCTTTTTTTGCTTCATTAGAAACTTCAATTAACTGATCGGTTACACCAGCCAAAGCTGAAACAACTACAATAATTTTATTCCCTTTCTTGAAGAAGTCTGAGGTTATTTTTGCAACTCTTTTTATACAATTACTATCGGCTACAGAGGAACCCCCAAACTTCATAACTAAATTCATATCTTCGCATCAATTGTGGATTTAGTCTTGTTGATAAGTTTAATGTGTTATCTGAAGTTTTCACTTCTTTAAAGATCTAAATCAACGACCGATTTAAAAATATCATTAAATGAGAAAATTTAAGTCAAGAATAGACTTTAATTTGACGGAACATAATGGTTAGAACACTCTTCATAATACCAAAGATGTACTCTCAAAAAGAAATTAAGCTAATAGCCAAAGATCTTCCGCCAGATTTTAATGAGAATCATAAAGAATTTTGGAACTATGTTAAAGAAAGAACATCCATGCTCATAGGAAGAATAAACAGAATTTATTTTGATTCATTGACCGAATCTGGAGATGAAGGTTTGAAGATTTTAATACAAGATGATGAAGATGCAGGAGAAATTGTGAAATTGTTAATGAGATCAGGGGCAATACTACACTGTACTGAAGATAAATTGTTGGTAGGAGAGACAGAATCTTGGTTAAGCATGATAGAAACAATGAACAATGAGACAACAGTAGATATGTTACAAAAGAATATGAAAGAGAGAAACGAATACGTATACAATTTAATAGACTCGACCTTAAAGGAAGGTGAAATGGCAATACTCTTCATTTCTCCTGAAAGAAAGATAGATCTAAGCGAAGATATTAAAGTAGTTAGGATATGTAGATTCGAGCCTTCAGATTATCTTAAAAGTTATTTAGTTCAAATTGATATTAGGGAGAGGAAAAAAGATTTCAAATAAGAATAAGAGTAAAAATATGAATATTTTGAAAATTGACTATTTTGACATTATTTAAAAATTAATATTTTAATGAGTAAATAATTATATATACCGACTTGATAGGTTCGACTTTATATCTATTAAGTCTCTCAGAATAGCGCTCGAAGTCTCCATCCCACCAGCACCAAAACCAATTATCGTTTGTTCACCAGCAAATTCTGTGGTAAACGTTACTGCATTGAGAGTGCCGGGAACACATAAAAGATTCATTTTTAGCATCTTTATAGGCTTTACTTCTAAGCGCTCATTTATCGACCCGATTAGTTTTATAGTACAGTTATTCTTCTCAGCATCCTTTAAGTCTTTAAGATCAATATGACGTATTCCTTCAATGCTTACATCTTTCAATGTAACCTTTTTATCCATTATCCAATTTGCCATTATGACCAATTTACATGCTGTATCTAGACCATCTATGTCTTGTGAGGGGTCTCTCTCTGCATACCCTAGTTCTTGAGCCATCTTAAGAGCTTCATCGAACTCAATTCCCTTGTTGCTCATTTCTGTCAGAATGTAATTTGTAGTCCCATTCAAAATCCCTTTTATCGATAAAACTTTATTTCCTATCAAGCACTTCTTACCAAAATCGAGTATGGGTGTTCCTCCCCCTACAGTCCCACTGAACCTCAAATAGACCTCATTATATTCAGCAAGCTCTGTAAGTGCAGGAAGAGCTAAAGCTAGTGGGCCTTTATTTGTTGTTATGACATGCCTTCCCCTTTTAATGCCTGTCTCGATATACGTCAATCCAGGTTCTCCATCTAAAATGTTAGTTTGTGTTACTTCAATAACAATCTCAGCGTCAACTTTCTCGATGACTTCTTCAGCAGATAAGTTCGGGAATCCATAATCAGAATCATTGGCGATGCTTCCCATCTTTTTGATCTGCAATAACTTTTGTATATTAAGTCCCCTCTCATTTATTGCAGCGCCCCCCCTATCAACAATTGCTACGACCTTTGGACGTAGACCATATTTTGAGATGAGCTCCTTATACCTATGGATAAGTAATCGGAGAAAGCTCTGCCCAACCACACCAAAGCCAACTATGATTATCCTCATCTTTACTGCACGATCCTTTGAGAAAATATGAGAAGCTCTTCTATATATTGTTCATATTCTCGATTCATGGATCTTTTGACTATTTTTTAGTCAGCTTGGCAAGTGATCTAAAACATATCTCCTTTACTTTAGTATTTTATGATAAAGGTGATTAAACACGATGTTTCTTGCATACTCTGACAACATCACAATAGTACTCAAAGAGCCCTTCTCTTTTAACTCGATTGTAATACATACAATCCAAACATATTATATCTCCGCAAACCTGACACTTTCCCCACCTCAAGCCTTTTCCTTCCTCTTTCAGAACCCTTCCACAGTCACTACATTGTAATTCATCGATTTCATTATCTTCTGAGGTCATATTATATAACCTTCTTTAAAATTTCAGAGGGGAGTTAGCGAGTGCACGGGTCATATCAGCTGATGTCAATATTCCGATCAACTTTTCATTTTCTATTACAGGCAGTCTCCTGATATTCAACTGAGTCATAATCCTCGCAGCTTCTTTTAAATTGAAGTCCGGATTTACTACAGTTAGGGGCTTAGACATAAAATCCTTAACTTTGGCCTTTTCTAATTTTAATCCTTTAAAGATTATTTTGGATAATAAATCCCTCTCTGTGAAGATCCCAATTGGCTTGCCTTGAATTGTGACTATAAGGCTGCCTATATGTTTCTCTCCCATTATTTTACATGCATTATCGACATTCTCCTCGATATCTATTGTAAGAACTTCTTTGATCATAGCTTCTCTTACTTTTACCAAAGTAGATCATCTATTCGAAAAAATTAACTAATATAAATTCTTCTAATATTATATTCAATTGAATTTAACTTAACAGTTTTTCTTTCATGGTAAACCTTTATTGTAACCTAATAAACTAAATATGATATCTGGGAATCGATATGGTAGAGGTGCTAGAGAATACATTCTCGATGTTCGTCAAACCAATAAGAAGAGCAATTCAAGATAGAGGGTTCTATGAGCTCACTGAACCACAAGTAAAGGCAATTCCTTTAATTATGCAAAACAAAAACGTTCTACTCATAGCACCTACGGGGACAGGAAAGACTGAGGCAGCTTTTTTGCCCATTTTAAATTCCATATTTAAATTAGAGAAAAAGCCCAGCATCAAGGCTCTATATATCACACCTTTAAGGGCTCTAAATAGAGACTTATTAGAGAGA
The DNA here is from genome assembly GCA_024256165.1 of Candidatus Methylarchaceae archaeon HK02M2. Lineage (NCBI taxonomy): Archaea > Thermoproteati > Nitrososphaerota > Nitrososphaeria > Nitrososphaerales > Candidatus Methylarchaceae > Candidatus Methylarchaceae archaeon HK02M2. The sequence continues at coordinate 3,055 of JAKLZG010000062.1, read as the reverse complement.
CTTGGATGGTGGTGCAAAAGGCTAGATATAAAGCTCGCAGTCAGGCATGGAGATACCGAAGTGAGAGAGAGACGCGCTCAGGCTAAAGTCCCCCCAGATATACTCATAACAACTCCTGAAACTTTGCAGGCTATACTACCAGGTCGTATAATGAGAGAACATCTAAGATCGATCAAATGGGTTATCGTTGATGAAGTTCATGAGTTAGCTACAGAAAAGAGAGGTAGTCAACTATCACTTGGTCTTGAGAGGCTCAGATACATCACTGAAAAAGATTATCAATTAATAGGACTATCTGCAACTATAGGAACACCAGAGCAAGTAGCCAAGTTCTTAGTTGGAAAAGATCGGCCTTGCGTCATAGTTCAAGTCCCTGTTGCCCGGTCCATAAGATTAAAGATACTTTACCCTCAACCTTCTTCTGAAGACTTCAAGCTTGCTTCAAATTTGTATACATATCCAGAAGTTGCTGCAAGATTAAGAGTGATGAGACAGTTGATAGAGGATAACGCTTCAGTTCTGCTTTTCACGAATACTAGGTCTGAAGCTGAAATCTTATCGAGCAGATTTAGAGTATGGGAGATGGCTTTGCCCATTGGTATTCATCATGGTTCCCTCTCTAAAATATCTCGAATAACTACTGAAAAAGACCTGAAAGAAGGCAGGTTGCTGGGGATAGTCTGCACCAGCTCTTTAGAATTGGGGATAGATATAGGGTCTCTAGAGATGGTAATTCAGTACAATTCACCAAGGCAAGTTACAAGGCTCCTTCAAAGAATAGGCAGGAGTGGGCATAAGATCGGGGGGATTGCAAAAGGAGTTATTATAACTCAAGATTCGGATGATGCTCTTGAGGCAATAGTCATAGCTCGCCGTGCTCTGCTTGAGGATTTGGAGCCTGCCCCAATCCCAGACAAACCTCTAGATGCATTGACACATCAGATCGCAGGTTTGATGATGCAGAAGAATACTTGGAGTTTTGAGGAAGTATTGGATATCTTTACTAAAGCACACCCATATCGGAACTTATCAGAGGAAGATTTGAAGAAAGTCCTCACATACATGCACACAAGATACCCCCCATTCACTCAAATTTATTTTAAAGATAGATTGTTCAGCAAACCTAGAAGGAGTAAGGACCTCTACAATTATTATTTTCAGAACTTATCGATGATCCCTGATGAGAGACAGTTTATAGTAATAGAGGAAGAGATCGATGAGCCCATTGGAGTACTCGATGAAGCTTTCGTTGCTGAGAATGGGGAGATAGGGACAAAATTCATTATGAGAGGCTCTGTCTGGAAGATACTGCAAGTGTATCGAAACAGGATATACGTAAAATCTGAAGAAGATCCTAAAGGTGCCATACCTAGTTGGGTCGGAGAAGAGATACCCGTACCCTATGAAGTTGCGAACGAAGTAGGAGAGATAAGGCGCAGAGTAGAAGAGATGCTAAGATCGGGAAAAAATACAGAAGAAATAACTCAAATACTTAGTGAGGTCTATCCATGTGAGCCTCAAACTTTACTGAGAGCGATATCAGAGATCTTAGATCAAGTCAGAATCGACCTTCCAGTACCAACTGACAAGAAGATCACAATAGAGAGATGGGGGGACCTAATAATAATACATTGTTGTTTTGGTCTTCTTGCTAATCGAACGATTTCTAGGATTTTAGGTCTCATCTTATCCGAGAAGATAGGGTACCCTATAGGGATTCAACAGGATCCCTACCGCATAATCATTCAGACACATAAGGTAAGACCAAAAGATGTAGGGCTCATTATGAAAAGATTAGCTCATGAGGATATCCGAGAATTGGCAACTCGAGCATTATTAAGGACAGGGCTCTTTAAGCGTAGGTTTCTTCATGTAGCCAAAAAGTTTGGAGCGATCTCAAAGGATGCAGACCTGAGTGATGTCAGTTTAAGTAACATAATGAAGGGATTTGAAGATACTGTTATATTCGATGAAGCGCTTAAGCTAACTTTATTCAACGATGCAGACGTTGAGCAGACAGTTCATGTTTTGAATAAAATAGAATCTGGACACATAGAGGTAGAAATAATAGAGGAAGAATCTCTTACACCTATAGCAAGAATAGGTATAGAAGAGATAAGTAGGATGACGGATCTCATACCACCCCAAAGAATGAGGAGCATACTAAAAGATTCGGTTCTTACAAGATTGCTGAATGAGACTCGAACTTTCGTCTGCACGGAGTGTTGGAGCTATGCAGAAGTACTCAGCGTCAGGAATTTACCAGAAGAAATCATCTGCCCGAAATGTAGCTCATCTAAGATAGGTTTATTGAATGAGACCTTAGAGGATGTTTTAACATTATGTGATAAGGAGCTCTCAAAGTTTAAGAGGTTGCCAGATAAGAAGAGGGTTTTGATAAGAAGGGCCATTAGATCAGCAGAACTAATCTCAAAATATGGGCTTGCAGCAGTTATGGCACTTGTTACAAGAGGGATGAGCATATTAGAAGCGAAAGCGATTTTGAAAGAAGAGTCTGAAGTTAACGAAAAGCTGATAGAAATGATTCTTGATGCAGAAAGGAGGGCTTTGAAGAGGCGGTTCTTAGTTACTTGATTGCGTCAAATTATGACAATCGATTAACTCTTAATATTTCATAATTCCTTTTCTTCGTCCACCCAACACCCACCGACTCTTAAACAACCCAAAGGATCGTTATACCCACAACCTTGACATGGCTTACGATTCTCTTTTAGGAAAGGGGAATATTTTCCCCTTGTAGGTTTGATGATTTTCTTAGCACGCTCACTGTATAGGCTCATAATTGGATTCACTCGACCTTAGAGTCATTGCAATTGATTTTCCTTATGACAATAACGTTGGTTCCTTGCCAAAGAGTCTTAAGGACTTTAGTCATACACTCACTTGTATGAATGAAGAAAATGTTAGCCCAATATGAAAAAATATAATTTATACGCACGAGTTTATAATGAAATCGTGATAATATAAATATAATATAATTCATTAGTAATAGATTAATAATAATTAGATAAATTAAATCACTCATACATGAGTC
>JAKLZG010000061.1 GCA_024256165.1 Candidatus Methylarchaceae archaeon HK02M2 | reverse complement strand
TTCCATTCCTCAATAATATCGTAAAGTTTGGGTACATCTGTCTGTATAATGGCTTTAATAGCTTCGGAGTCTTTTCTTAAAGCAACTTTATGCTCCTCATAATGGGTAAAGTCTGAAGAAGCTATTAACAAACAATTTTTTTCTTTTACACATTTTGCTATCGCTTTACCAACTTCCACTGCTGTTGTTATATCTTGAAGCATCATACTTATGGGCACAATCTTGAACTTAGTACCATATATATACTGGAGGAATGGTATCTGAACTTCTATAGAGTGCTCATGCATATGAGCAGATTCATCAAAATCTATAATACTAGAGGTTTCGACTAAACGCTTTACTAAATCAGTATCGACCTCGGCATTACCCAAAGGGGTCTCCCATGCCCCTTCTTTAACAGTTGCTACTCCACTGCCAATCCCATGGTGGTTGGGACCTGCTATCACTACTGATTGTATGTTCTTCAGAGAGGAACAAGCATAGTATCCATAGGCTGCTATAGGGCCTGAGTATATGTATCCTGCATGGGGTGAAACAAGAGCTACCTTTTGGTCGATTACCTTACTTGTTGGAGGTTCTTTCCCTGGACCTATTCTATACAGAAAAGACTCTTTAATGCTATCGCTTAGTTCATCTGGATTTGAAGGATAAAAAAGACCTGCTACAGCAGGATGCCTTAATCTCATTTCGTTCCCTCTTCGATAACTTTGGTCTCAAAGTCTTCTATTGAATATTCAAATTGCTTATCAGGTGATAAAGCTCCTGAGCTAATTAAAACTACTTTAGCTAATAACCAGAAGATTGCAGCTAGCGCCCTTCTACCTCTGTTGTTTCCAGGAATTATCAAATCTACATTAGAAGTAACATTATCGGTGTCGCATATCGCAATTACAGGCACACCTATGTTAGATGCCTCGTCTACTACTTGAGCATCTATTAATGGGTCTGTTACTATTGCTAATTCTGGATCGATATGCCCAAGAAAAAGTGGGTTCGTAAATGTACCAGGCATAAATCTTCCTACTATAGGAATTGCCCCAGTTAATGAGCAGAACATCGTGACAGGCGTCTTACCATACTCTCTTGTAGAACTTACAACGGCTCGTTTGATATCAGACCTTGCTATGAACTTTCCAGCTATATCAATTCTTGATAAAATTTTATTGAGATCTAAGATGTGTAGACCATCTGGTCTTGTTCTACCCACAAAATTCTCCATGTCTTTGGTTTTAACTACTGTTCCAACCCTAATACCAGTTGCTAGTAAAGCTCTCTCTGGTAATTGGTCGATTATTGGCTTTTCAGACGCGCCTCTTTCATCCTTTTCTTCAAAGTTCTTTTTATAGACCAAAAATCATACCTCCAAATTTGCCATATTGTATCCGCCTGTCTCTTCATCTATCCTTAATAGCTCATTAAGTTTTGATAAGCGTTCTCCCCCTACTACGCCACATTTAATCATCTTTGACCCAGTTGCTATTGCTATATGGGCTAAGTGATTATCAGGAGTATCGCCAGATCTATGGGAAGTTATTAATGCATAATTATGTTCCCATGCATTTGCGGCGAATTCCATAGCATCTCCTAAGGTTCCTACTTGATTTACCTTTAAAATGGCAGCATTGCCAGAACCGATTTTAACACCTTTTAATAAACGTGCAGTATTAGTTACGAAGATATCATCACCCACAATATAAACTCCACTTAGTTTCTTTGTCAATTCAGCAAATTCATCATAAGATTCCTCATGGAAAGGATCCTCCAAATAAAATAGGTCATACTTTTTTACCAAATCTATAATGAAATCTAACTGTTCACCTGATGATCGTTTAACTTTTGACCTATTGTAAATATACATCTTTTTTTCGTCATCCCAAAGCGAAGAAGAAGCAAAATCATTCCCTAACCTTATTTCTATTCCAAGAGCATCGGAAACAATCTTTACTGATGAAGATACTAAATCAAAGGCTTCTTCATCATTCATATTGGGGGCCCATCCACCCTCATCTCCTTTACCTCCAGTGAAATATGGATCCTTCCTCTCTATCTGCCTTCTCACTTCTTTGTGAACCAATATATTCGCCTTTACTGCCTCTTTTATGCTCTTTGCACCAATAGGACAGATTAGGAACTCTTGAATATCTGGAGCGCCACGACCAGCATGCGTCCCTCCACATAAAACATTACCCAAAGGATATGGCATAAAATAATTTCTTTTAAGTGATAATAATTTGTAAAGAGGCACTCCTTTGGCTTTTGCTGTAGCTTCTGCCGTTGCAACAGTTATTGCATACGCAGCCGCTCCTCCTATTCGACTGAAATTTTCTGTACCATCTATCTCCCTTAACTTATGACTCAATAATGGTATATCAGAAGAATTTAACCCTATCAGTTTCGGGGAGTATTTGGAGAGAAGTCTCAAGGTGGCTTCAACTCCATCAGGGTTGAAGTTAACAGCTTCACTCTTTCCAACACTTGCCCCCTTTGGAGCACAAACCCTTCCAATGGCTCCATCAACTTTTACATCGACCTCTATCGATTCATCTCCTCTACTGTCGTAGCAAATCCTTGCCTTAATAGACTCGATTAAAGAACTTCCCAATTCTCACACCTTAATATTATTCTAAATGAAATTCGGCACGCCTTTCAGCAAGAACTTCATAATAAGGCAAAACACGGTCTATTATATCTATATTTGATAAAAGCATCCTTCTACAACAGTATCTTTGTATTTTCATGCTATCCAAGACCTTGCCAGGTTCTTCTCCCTCTTTCACCCTCTTGGTGAATTCCTCGTATCTGTCTCCAATCAATGAACCACATGTAAAACATCGAATAGGGATCAACAAAGATGAAAACACCTCATTATCTTAAAGTAATTTTTAATAGTAAATATGTACTTGCTATTGAATTCATCTTCAACTATGATTAAATTCTTTTCTAAAGGCATCGATAAATAAATAAAATCTAATTACAGATTTAAACCTTTATCCATTAGCTATATAGACCTATTTTATCTCAATTATATTATATAATCATCGGTATGATTTCTGCTTTCTCTTTCTAGGACCCCGGCCTCCAAACTTTTTAGGCTCTGTACGCCTAGGGTCTCCGACTAAAAGATGTTTATTATATTCGAGTATACTTTGTTTTAATTCGGAGCTTTTGCTCCAATCTACGAGTGCTCGAGATATTGCAATAGCAGCCGCTTCTGATCTGCTCATGAAACCTCCACCCTTTACCTTAACATCTATGTCTACCTTATCGCGAAGATCTCCAACTAATAGTAATGGGGTGACTATTACATCCCTAGCTACTTTCGGTGTGATCAACTCTACAGGGACTTTATTTATCTTAATTTTTCCATTCCCCGCTTGAATATTAGCTGTAGCCTTTGCTGTCTTCCTTGAACCTGAATATAACTTTACATGTTTACTCAATCTATATCACTCTTCCAACCCAGCCTTGAAGCGACCTCTCCTAATGTCAAATAAAAAGATAAGGGTTTCGTAGCCAAACCTTTTTCGAATATGGTCTTTTCAATAGGCTTGTAATATTCTGGTGTATTGATATACACTCTTAACCTTTTCAAAGCCTCTAAACCTTTAGCTTTACGGTATGGTAACATCCCACGAATCATCTTTGTGAATATCGTATCGGGCCTCCTTGGATGGAGGGGGCCATGCTTAGGATTTATTACACTACCAATCTCCAATCTTTCTAAATATTCATTAATGATACTATACTTACTACCTGATAATAGGATTTTTTCGGCATTTATTACAACAATACGATTACCTTTCAGTAAGGATTTGGCTATATGAGAGGCTAGCCTTCCAGCGATGTGCCCTTGAGCATCAACAACTATCATTTTTCTCTCCTTATCATTAACCGCCAATCAGAATCCCCCTTTTACCTTCGGGGAAATTTTTTATGAACTCGACCAAACCTAAAGCATTGCCTCCTGCTTTTTGAATTTTCCAAAAAGCTTTTTCCGAAAAGCTATATGCTCCTACAGTTATTTTATGTGTAATTACACCGCCCCCAAGAACCTTCCCTGGAACTAGCACCAGATCCCCCTCTTTCGTAAGTTTAGAAATCTTTCCTATATTTACAGACGGCCTCATTGAACTCGACTTCGATAAATACTTCAAAGTAGCGTACCAAATAGGAGCTTGACTCTTCTTATATGCTTGCCTTAAATGATATTTTACATTATCTAAAACAATATTATCGATTCTACTCAAATTACTTCACACTCTTTGACTTCTCATTAAACTCTACAAGTTTTTTGTATAAGATTTCAATAGACTTTGTTAAAATTTCGCTCGCTGATAATGAACCTGAGGACTCTAGATATAAAATGTATGAGCCTTCTTCTTCAGAGATTGGCTTTAAGATGGAGACCGTTGCAGGTTGCCACTTTGCATGTTCCTTTCCTTTTCCTAATCTAGCATATGCTTCAAGTTTTATTGCTTGCCTAGGAGCAAGCTTTACTATAGGTATGAAATCACTGATGGGCTTTATGTATTCGTCTTCAGACCTTAAATCACCAGAATGTACAACTCTTGTTGTATTGCCCGCTTCTACATCTAAAACAAGAAGTACTCTGCATTTGGGGCAACCAAGAGCACTTTGACAATCACAATCTTCGGGTAGAAAGTATCTTGCTAAGTCAGTCTTAAGAGGAATCAAACCAAGTCTATGAGCTATGAGTTCATCATACATCACAGAAGAGTTCTCGAGTACGACAACTTCATCGATAGCCATTGAAGGAACTTCGCAGATCGCAAAACGGCGTATCGCGTTCGCATAACTTCTATGAATGTCATTGAATATCACCTTGATCTTCTTTTCGTCATGCTCTAAAATTTGCAACTTAACCAAGAACTTCAAAACCTCTAATAGATCTCGCTTCGAAATACCATTCTTTACAGTTTAGTATCATATTTATATACATTTTAAGTTGGGATTTTGAAATACCCTTTTTACGCTCTTCGTCCTCTCCTACCACCAGGTTTCCTTGTTGTATCGTGGGGTATGGGTGTGCAATCTTCTATCCTTCCTATTTTAAAGCCAGAACGAGCTAAAGCTCTGATAGCAGCTTGAGCGCCCGGTCCTGGAGTTTTAGGACCCGTACCTCCCACTGCGCGGACCTTGATATGAATAGACGTGATACCCTTTGCTTTTGCTTTATCAGAGGCGGCAGCAGCAGACCTCATGGCTGCATAGGGGGAGGATTCAAGTCTTTGTGCTTTCACATGCATACCTCCTGAGCTGAAAGCTATAGTCTCAGCACCTGTTAAATCGGTTATGTGTACTATGGTATTATTATAAGAGCTATAGATGTGAGCTATGCCCCATATCTCTTTTATCTCTGTCATTTTCTCACTTATCTTTTATTGACATCTGCTTTCTTAAGGGGCTATCATCGCTTAATTTAATCCTTTCTTCTTCATCTTTTTTAACCATGTAACCTGGCCTTGTAACGATTCTATCATCTACAATTATGTGTCTATGGGTTATCATCTGACGAGCTTGGTAAGGACTTATAGCGATACCTTTCCTCCATACAATAGTTTGTAAGCGCCTCTCTAAGAGGCTTTCAAATGTCAAATCAAGGACATCATCGATGCTTAACTTTTGATTTATTATCCCCCTTCTGCTGAGAGATGATAAAAGTTCCTTCTCTTTTTTTATCCTTATCTCAGACGGCTCGGCTAAAAGATTCCTTGCTTGCTTTCTTATCTTTGAAAGTTCAGTATGTGCTTTCCATAATTCATGTTTGTTTCTTAACCCATACGTCCCAACGAGGAAAAGCTCTTGAGATAGTTGATCGCTACTCCAAGGCATCTTTGGAGTGGTATATTTTTTACGAGGTTTCTTAGGATCGCCCATACAATCACCATTACAATCTTCTTTTTCTTACGCCGATAGCTCTGCCTTTCCTTCCACAAGTTCTTGTACGTTGCCCTCTTACCTTTAAACCTAATGAGTGTCGTAAACCACGCCAACTCGAAAGTCCCCTCTCACGATCTATCTCAATCTTGATAACTAGGTCAAGGTCTGAAGCAATATAGTGAGAGTCGACGCCTGTTTCTGGATCTTTCTTGTGGTTTAACATGAAGTTTGGAATCCCTATCTTTGTCGGATCTTTAATATACTCTTGAATTTCTGAAATTTGTGCATCGTTAAGCATTCCTAATCTTGTTCTACTATCTATCTTGAGAACATTCACTATACTATTGGCTAAATTATACCCTATTCCTTTGATATCTGCTAAGCCAGCTGCTACAATCTTCGTCCCATCTAGGCTCCTCCCACTGATTCTAACTATGTGCTTAAATTCACTCATTCAATATTCACTATGCTCTTTATTCTATTATGCTTGTTAAATTACCCTTTATAAAATGTTTTCAGTCTGATTAGAGTATAAATATATTTAAATTATTTTTTATTATTTACATAAAAATAATATGACTATAAGAATAAATTGCTTTTTTCTTTTTCAAATATTCTGGTTTGTTCCTCAATGATCTCCATAGCATCATCGTAAATCATATCTTTTGTTTCTATTACATAACTTGAGAATCTTCCCATCCACATCACTCTTAATGCATCGAGAATTTCCACCTTATTCTTCTGTTCTATATTTTTATATATATTGAAGAGAGAATACACAATCTTTGTCCAAAGATTTGAGCTCATTAGTTCGCCTTTTTTTACTACACTCTCTACACTTTCAAATATTTTATTCTCCAAGTTATTCTTAAAAACCTCTTTATATTCTTTAAAACCATCTTTAAAGAGTTCTAAATTCCTCTCAAGATTTATTTTTACAGGAACAGGCATCTGTCCATAATATTTCCCTTGTCTTCTACTTCGGGGAATATGTGCGGTATTTGCCCCTTCTTTCCAATATTTCTCATAATAGATGGCTAGATCAAACATAGTGCCTACAACCTGTCTAAACATTAGTGTAAGATGCGCTCCAGGATCAATATAACTTGAGGTGGATGTATGAAGTTTAAGACCCAAAACGACTTCTTGAAGGTTAAACCTCTCGGCTGCAGCAACAGTCGTTAAAAAAATATCTATTCCAAAATCTTGAGGAAATAATGGGTGTTCAAGTAATCTCTCTATTAGAGGAAAAGACAATCCAAATTCACCGCCTATAGGTTGTCTTGTATAAATATTGTAAAGGGCTCGAGTAAAAGGATAGGCTAAGTTATTTGTTATTACACCATCATATTTGTCTCTAACATAGTAAGGTACTACTAAGTCTGCTATTCCGAACATAATGGGCTCGATAATAAGACTTACCCAATCAGGCTTTATGCTCAAGAGGTCTCCATCTATGAGAGCTACAGCCTTAGCTTGGGCTTGGTGAGCTACCTCCAATACAGTCCTTATTCCGTTTCCCTTGCCAGGACCGATTACTTGCTCAAGTACCATCTTATTAATTCTGGGTGGAAGACCGAAAAGTTTGGCCATTTCTGCAGTTCTATCACTGGAAAAGCCATTCGAAATTAAAACCAGATTGTTATGATGTGGAAAACGCTCGACCAAACCAATACTGACTACGTTAAGAACATGGACAATAGTTGTGTCTACATTTTTACTTTGTATTCCCACAATTATGTCTACTGGCTTTAACTCTTCGATTTTATCAAGTATTTCTTGTCTTAGATGAATCTCCATTTGATGTACACCCCTTCCATGATTTATATATAAATGTAAAAGAAGTTACAGAATTTCATCGATTTGTCTAATTCTTTTTTCCTTTATAAAATTTGGACAATAATTTAAGGAAAAATCTCACATTTTTATTTTTTCTAAGTCAAGCAAAGTAGCATCTTTTAATCTCTCACGTAATTTCGGCATAACAGAGAGAGCGCGTAACCAATCTGGAATCTGTCTTCTATATGGATCATAAAGATATTTTCCTCCAGCTTTTCTTATGACCTCAGCGAAGTTGTCTACCATTGAATCTTCTAAATTTCTGTCATATTTCAATGCATTAAACATCGCATCAGCATAATATTGCTTGATTTTGTCTTGAGCTATCCGTCGGTAGGTCACTAGGAGACTTCTTAACATCGTCTTAGATATTTGTAAACCATGTTCTTCAGTCGAAACACGAAGTAATGTATTCAATATATCCCCACTCATCTTCTCTAATATATTCGATTCATGATGTTTATGCTGATATATGCCTAAGTCTACTTGGCAAATCCTTTTTATCGCTACATTTCGAAGCACTTCTGAAAGCAGTCCGATTTCTAATCCCCAATCACCTTGTATCCGTACGTTTAGAGCAAGGTTACTTGTCATTGCCATCTCACCTGAAAGAGCATATCTGAAGGATCTAAAATAGCGTATGAGACTTACTTGATATCTATGGATACTAACTACCTCTGCAAACGATTCTATCAATGGACGTAGAAAAAGACGGAAGACCCGACCATACATAACTCTCTCATTTAATGTATCTATTCTCGCGTAAAACCCTTTACTAAAGAAAAAATCAAGCTTAGGTTCGAGTATCGGAAAGAGCAACTTCATAGGTATGTCAGGTTGATAATTAACTATATCGGCATCATGTAGAATAATTGCGTAAGAATCTAGGCTTGCTATACCTAGAGCAATCCACACATCCCTACCCTTTCCAGTGAACGAAGTTATGTCCATTCCTTTATCTTTGAGATCGAGGAGTATCTCCCACACATTCGGACCATTACACCAAACTATGATCTTAGGTAGGTTTAGACGTTTAAAGTATTGAACTACATTTTGGTATTTTTCAAAATCTTTTGCATGAAGAGCTATTACAACTTTTTTGATATATTCAGCTTTATTAAGACAATCAACAATATTCGATAATGCAGGCTTCTGTATCTCTTGGTATAACATCGGAAGCACTAGAGAAACAGGGCGTTCTATGATATTTTCCATTAAACTTTTCTTTAATTCATCTCGATTGAGAGATATGTCATGTAAAGTTGTAATCAATTCCTGAGAAAAATCCAACGATCGATTCCTCCGAATATTATATTTAATCTCTTACTTAAATGGCGTTATTGGATATCTTATTAAAATAGCTTTTCTATAGAGTCTACCTTGCCATTCCCATCAAGATCAAATCCACGAATTACTGTTGCCCATGTTCTCTCACCATGGTAGTTTTTTAATACTTCTTTACTGAAGTTCGTTATAGCAATTACAGAAGACTTCGTTCCAATGTATCTTAACCCAGCTAGAACAATCAAGCTCTTTTTCTCATCATATGGATTAGGTATCTTCGCTATTAGTCCGTCACGGTCACTATTGTAAGTTCTTCCTTGAGAATCCGTCAATCCAGCCCAGTAATTTTGTTCGTTAAACCTTATTGGAAGATATTTGTTGATATCTGCGGTGATTAGATTCGTTCCAGGTCCTCCAATCAAAATAAGATTATTTTTTTCCTCCTTTTCTGCTATAACATCAGCATCGAGCTTGACGATGAAACGGTTTGGCATCTTACTGAATTGACCAAGGAAGAAAGCTAACTGAACTGCATAATGTCCATCCCTCGAAGATGCTTTATATGGACCATGAGGCTCAGGAGATCCAACAATTATGCTTCCTTTAAAGATACCAGAAGTTAAAAATTCATAAAAGAAGGAAGCTATTTCTTCGTCCATATATACCGAGTTTGGAGTATTTAGGCTCCTCTCACCGAAGGGTAGTTCGACGCCAAAAGCAGGATAGGAGACTTTATAATATCTTGCTAATGCACCTTTTATAAACTTCTCCTTTTCAACAGATAAAAATCCTAGCTTTCGCAATTGCCTTATGTGGTAGTAGACCTTTTGTTCATGTATCTTGAGAAACCTAGATATCTCGGCAGGATACATAGGTTTTTCAACTAATAAATTTAGAATCTTCCAAGCAAGTGGATTAAGGATTGGTCTTAGTAAAGTTGGTTTCTCGAAGATCAAAATACTCTTTTTCGAGGACTTGTCGTTATCTCTGATTGTTATAAGTTCCTTTTCCATAGTCCGAATTAAGAAAGACTATTATAAATATATTTATAGAGGTTTAAGAAACAAGTTTTAGTCCAAAGGGCAAATATTAATGATCCATTTAAAGCCAGATTATAACATTAAGATATCAAAACGCTATGGAATTTTTAAACTAATTTTTCATATGTTATACGGTTCAGATGTGCGGGATCATCGGATACATCGGTAATAGAGAAGCGCGACATATCCTGTTAAATGGGCTAAAAAAGCTTGAATACAGAGGATATGATTCTTGGGGCTTAGCCACAATTCAGGAAAACATTATTATGAAAAAAAGTATAGGAAAGATAAGTGAAAATCAAATATATTCTTCAGAATTGAAAGGGAAAATAGGTATTGCTCATACTAGATGGGCTACTCACGGCGGAATCACAGAAGAGAATACTCATCCACATACTTCATGTAACGGTGAGATAGCAATAGTTCACAACGGTATAATAGATAACTATGAAGAACTTAAGCGATTGTTATCTGATGAAGGTCATAAATTTACAAGCCAGACTGATAGTGAAGTTATTGCACATCTTCTTGAGAAATACTACAAGAATTTTAAGAATATAAAAAAGGCTCTACTATCAACCATTAAAAAGATAAAAGGAACTTTTTCTTTTCTAGCAATCTTTAGTAATGATCCTAATCTGATTGTAGGTGTGAGAAAAGACTCTCCCCTTGTATTAGGTGTAGGAGAAGACGGATTATTCCTAGCCAGCGACGTACTTCCTTTAATTCAATATACCGATAAGGTAGTTTTCTTAGACAACTCAGAGATTGTAATTGTTGCTGAGAACTTTCTTAAAATCTTCGATTTTAAAGGAAAAGAAGTTAAAAAAAGTTTAACTCAAGTTGCATGGGAAGTTGGAGATACATCGAAGAAGGAGTTTACCCATTATACACTTAAAGAGATATATGAGCAATCTGGCATTATAAAGAATCTGATAATTCAAGATCAGACGAAATTAAAGCATTTCTGCAAAAATATAAAAGAAGCAAAAAAGCTGTTCATCACAGCTGCTGGTACTAGTTATCATGCAGCTCTCTTGGCAAGGTATTTTTTCTCTAAAATTTCAAAGATTTATTGTGAAGCTATTTTAGCGAGTGAGTTTAGCCAGATAATCGATTGGGTAGACGAAGACACAGTAATCCTAGCAATCTCTCAAAGTGGTGAGACTGCTGATGTTCTCCATACAATTAGAGAAGCGAAACAAAATGGAGCAAAAATCCTCTCTATAGTGAATGTAATGGGATCAACACTAGATAGAGAAAGCAATCTCTCACTTTATTTAAACTGTGGACCAGAAATTGGTGTTGCAGCAACTAAGAGCTTTATGGCCCAAATTGTTCTAATCTATCTCTTGACTAATATTGCGGCTTATAAAATCATTCCGAGGAAGAAGTTAAAAAATCTTGAGAAATATATTGAAACAATTCTAAAAGTTGAAGATACGGTGAAAGAGATAGCTGAGAAGTATAAAGATAGTAATGACTTTTTCTTTATAGGCAGATCAATACACTATCCGATTGCCTTAGAGGGCGCTTTAAAGCTCAAAGAACTCTCTTATATTCATGCTGAAGGTATGGCTGCTGGAGAGTTGAAACACGGTACACTTGCCTTAATAGATGTTAAAACTCCTGTTGTAGTACTAAATCCAAAAGATGATACTTATCATGAAACCCTTAGCAATGTTCTGGAAATGAAGGTAAGAGGGGCGAAAATAATAGGAATCTCAAATATAAAGAATGAAGCTTACGATGATTTTATCCCCTCTCCTAAAATTGAAAAATTATTTTACCCAATGATAGAAGTCATTCCCCTTCAGATGCTGGCATATCATATGGCCATCTGTAGGGGAACAGATGTAGATAAACCGAGGAATCTGGCAAAATCTGTTACTGTAAAATAATAATGAATCTTTTAATGTTAACCATGCACCTTCTTCTAGTCAGGAACTCGAAGGAGTTATTTAGAAAAATTGTTATATTATTTGAATCTCCTTTAACTGTGTTTACGAAAACAAGCTGAGAAAGCTAGATAGATGTCGATTAAGGTAAAAAATAAGGGGCAGGAGTTCCATCAAATAGGGTGGGAGATCGTGTCAGGCATCAATTCTTCATCATCTGAAATTGGATTAGTGGACATAATCTTTGAAGAGATACAAAATGCTAAAAAAGTAATATCTAATGTAGTCCATACTACAAATTTAATTCGCTCTCGGACTTTTTCTTATTACACAAAAGGAGAAGTATTTCTTAAACTGGAGAACTTACAAAAAACTGGCTCCTTTAAGTTAAGGGGCGCCTATTATAAAATCAAAAAACTTCTTGATGAAGCTAAGAAGAATGGAACTATTCAAGAATTCATGGACAAGGGAGTAATAGCTGCTTCTGCAGGTAATCACGCACAGGGAGTAGCATTCGCTGCAATGTTGTCTAGCGTTAAAAGTAAGATAGTGATGCCTGTATGGGTAACATCAAGTAAATACTTAGCAACTAAAGAATACAAAGGGGAAGTTATCTTAGAGGATATGAATGGGCCCATAGAGAATATGAATGTAGCTATTAAAGAAGCGCAAAGGATTTCTGAGGTTGATGGCGCAGTGTATATTCACCCATACAACGACAAGGATGTAATAGCCGGTCAGGGTACACTCGGGTTGGAGATAGTTTGTCAATTGAAGGAGCTTGGAATACGACCAGATATAATAGTAGTACCAGTTGGAGGAGGAGGACTTATTTCGGGGATTTCTATAGTTCTCAAGAAGACACTAGGAGACTCTGTTAAAATTATTGGCGTCGAGTCTGATCAATTTCCTTGCATGTTAAAAGCTAGAGAATCTAAAATTACTTCAGAACTGATAAGAGCAGGAGTCAAATTTCCAATGGCGAGAGGCGCAACTATAGCCGATGGTATAGCTGTTGAGTCACCAGGAGATTTAACAAATGAAATAGTAAATGAAAAACGTCTCGTAGATGACCTTGTAGTAGTAAGCGACGACGAGATAGCTCTAGCAATGTTTCGCCTTCTGGAACGTTCGAAAACTCTAGTAGAGGGAGCAGGTGCAGCTTCTCTGGCAGCTATATTATCAGAAAAGATAGACGTAAAGGGGAAAAATGTAGTTGCTGTAATTAGTGGTGGAAATGTTGACCCTATTGTTCTTCCAAGGATAATTAGAAGAGAACTTATTCGTGAAGGGAGACTAATGCGTATAAATGGTAGAATTTATGATGTACCAGGAGATCTTAACCGTGTTGTATCTGTCGTAGCCTCCCATGGGACCAATATAGTTGATATACAATGTAAGAGGTATGACCCAAAAATAGCTCCCAAACATGTAGAAGTTGAAATTACTTTAGAAATATTAGAGAAAAAAGTCCTTGAAAATATTTTACAAGAATTAAGTGATAGACTAAAATACGATTTCAGAAGAATATGAGGTTCTAATAATAATCATTGTTCATTATTTTGTATTTATTGTTATATTTTTCTAAATTATTTACTCATATAATTTTTTATACGATGTATCTTTTCTTCCATTGTTCTTGGCTTATCTCTTCTATCATCTATTCGAAGATTGGATTCGATCCTTTTTACTCCCTTTTTGAAAAGAGCTTCATGAGCTAATTTTACAGCTTCTAAGATTGTTTCTATTTTCTCGGCTTCAAGTATTGTTCCCATAGGAGTTACTTTGTATCTTATGCCCTTTACTTCCTTTATGGCATTTATGGCTTCAGCTATCTGCTTACCTACACTTGTAACTCCTAATCCTAGGGGAATTATACTGAAATCTGCAATTACAACAATTTTTAGCGAACTCATAATATTATAATAAATAGTATAAATTGAAAAACATTATTATTGAAGTATCGTTTTTAACAATCCTGTTTTAAGTGAACTAATCATTATTCAGAGATCTTTAGTTCGGTTTCCAACTACCTTTGTTATATTCTTCAAGAACCCGCTGATAAATTTTTTTTGTATGCCTTGCTATACTTTTCCATGAAAATTTCTCGTATACAGTATTAAGACCGTTATGCCCCATTCTACTTCTTTCCTTAGGGTGATTTAGGAGATAATCAATTGCTTTTTCTAAGTCTATAGAACTGCTAGGAGACACTTTAAGTCCATTGAAACCGTGTACTATGATATCTGAAAGACCCCCTGTATCCGAAGCTATCACCGTCTTCCCAGCAGACATGGCTTCTAGTGCAACTATGCCGAAAGGCTCGTAAAGGCTAGGAAAAACAGCTATATCACAGATATTATAAAGAACCTTAACTTCTTCGTCTGTAAGGAAACCTGGAAAGTAGAACTTATTACCGAGACCAATTTTTTCTATAGAATTGGTTAGATTTGCTCTTAATGGCCCTTCTCCCACAAGGATGAATTTTACATCCCATCTTCTTGATAGCAGTTGGCGAGCAGATTCTACTAAGATATGTACGCCTTTTTCAAAAACCATTCTCCCAACATATAAAACAATATTTTCCCAAGGTTCTGCATATCGACTTCTTGCTTCAATTATATTCGCCTTTTGATCTAAACTTACAGGATTCACACCATTTGGTATAACTGATAACTTATTTAATGGAACATTAAAAGCAGCAATAACTTCCTTCTTCATATATTCACTACAGACGATTGTCTTCCAAGCTTCGAATACCTCCTTCCACTCTATTTCATGAATATGCTTCTGGAAGTCATTGTGTATACCAGTGCGCCTACCATATTCAGTTGAGTGAATCGTAACTACAAGAGGTTTTCTAAAGATATGCTTTAGGGTTAAACCAATAGGTGCTGTAAGCCAATCGTGAACATGTATTATATCGTAGTCATTCCTTAATTCTGTTAAAATTTTTTCTAACATCCAGCAATTAAACTGATACACCCAAGTAATAAAGTCCGGAGATGGGAAACGGTAGCTCAAACACCTAACGATTGTATTTTTCCCTTGCTTCTCAAACATGGGTGCTAAAGGGTGGTCTAATGAAACTATGGTGATTTCAACACCTATGTTCCCAAGCTCTTTAGAAAGCCAAAATACATGACGAGCTAGACCTCCTACAATCCTAGGAGGATACTCCCATGAGATCATCAGCACCTTCACTTCTCTAAAACCTCTTTGTATATATCTACAATACCATCCCACTCTGGTGTAACGTATATCTTCTCCCAAGGTATTCCATACGCTTCAAAAATATATTTACGCATTACTTTATCGTGTAAGATTAAGGCATCTGCCTGATTACATAAATAGCGCTCAAAACCTTCTATTGATAGAGAAATGAGATTTTTATCATTATTTTTTGCCCCTAATCTATAAAATGTAAGTACAAAAGGCTTAATATAAGCCAATTTTGCTATGATGGAAGGTATGCCTGACATCCAATCATGTGCATGTATAATGTCGAAATCAAATACTTCATATTTAATCCTTGATATGGCCCTTGCATAATCTCCCAAGCTAGAAAATACCGATGTGATAATGTGCAAATTGGTTTTAATATCAGTCACTAAACCTTGATGAATTTTATTCTCTCTATGATTGATGTACTCGACATCAGCAGTATGAAGGATATATACTTTACAATTATTAGGAAGTTTGCTTATAAGATTCTCGATATGAGATTTTATATATTCATCATACTCCCATGAGAGTATCAATACCTTCATCAAAATACACTCATCAATATCTCAAGTGTAATTTGTTAGTATACGCAGAGTCCCACTATAATTCAGATAGTACTTTTCATCGATTTCGGAGATAAGACCTTCTCCTGATAACGACTTAAGAACTATTAGGATTGAACTCCTATCTACGCTCATAAACTCGACTAGCTTTTCAACGGTTATTGCACTTTTTTCGTTCACAGCAGCTAAATTATGGAGAGTAACAAGAACTCTGAAACTCTTATCTTCATGTTGCTCCAAAAGTGTCACTTATCAACTTTTATCATCTAAGAGCTTTATTTAAACTACACTATTAATAAAAATGACATTCTATTTGAATTGTTTTATTTACTTTCTGAGGATATTATTTTGCTACTATTTTTATTGATAACTTCCTTCTTGCTTTTCAGAAGTTCCAATAGATTTTTCACAATAATTTTTGAATCTTCTCCTGCTATTTGATCAACTTCTTCAGCGAATTCATTCCATAATAAAATCTCTTTAATCCATCTTTGAAGATCGCCCCTTTTTATATGGCTAGAAATAATTTCTGGCGAAAGATTTCTTAAGGAATCAGAGAGTTGCTTTAATCCATCAATAGAGATCATTTCCTTCCCTTTACTATTATATATCCGAAACGCAAGCGCTCTTGGACATTTAATCTTCCAAGCATTCAAATTTATACATTCTAAGTATTCATTTATTACTGCATA